>JBEHXM010000018.1:0-48256 GCA_048498695.1 Bacteroidota bacterium | reverse complement strand
AGAGTTCCATTCGTCCCTGTTGGTTAATGACAGGAATAAGAAATCCTTGTAGCCTATAGTACCTTGTTCGAAGAATGCATATCCTCTTTGTGTGTAAGCTGCTTCTCCGTATCCCGGTACGCCCAATACGCTGCCTATGTTAAAGTCGCCGGGGAATTGCAATGCGTCACCCTCAAGGTCTATGTTCCTTTGATAATTCTGTGACATGTTATAGCCTGCAAACACATTCAAAGAGAAATTACCAAATTTTTTATCAAAGGTTAAGTACAAGTCATTATTTAACCTTTGTTCAAAGAATGTCTGGTCAAATTGTGCCGGTGCAAGAAAGCTTTGAGAAGACGGAACGTTACCGGCATTCTGCGGGTCGGCTACTGCCCATGGTGCAAAAGTAATACCGTTCCTGGTATATTTAAATTGTTCGGTGCTTTGCGTAATACCGATACGGTCATTGATAAGCAAACCGTCCATGATCTTGTAGCTCAGGTTTATTGTTCCTAACAGATCATAAGTAGTAGTTTTCCTTCTTGAATTTTTAATGGTCCAGTAAGGGTTAGTTGAGTAAGCACTATAATAAGAGTCCGGATTCCCGAATTTGCCTTCCGGATCTTTAAAGTCAGTAAGCCTGATGTCCGGTGGCGTATTCAGTATCTCGAAATATAAAGGCCTGCCCGAGAACAAACCGGTAGTACCAACCTGGTTATAACTTAAGCCAACCTGGTCTACATTGTTTTGGTCATAAGTAACTTTATATTCAGCCTTAAACCTTCCGTAATCGTGTGTGCCGGCTACGGTAAAGTTATCCCTTCTTGATATATCATCCGGAACAATGCCTTTGGTGCTCATGTCCTGGAAACCTAAATAAAAGGTGCCGTGCTCGCTGCCTGTTGAATAGGCAACGTTAAACTGGTTTTGTACACCTGTATCAAAAAAGTCCTTAATATAGTTCTTCTTATAATCATAAGTAGTGAACAGGGAGTCGTAACTGGCAACAGTAACACCGTCTGCTGCAAATTTCGGAGATAAGGCGATCAAAATCTTCCTTCCGTCAAAAGCCGGGCCGTAAGATTCATTTTCGTAACCTACAGGAACTACTGTTCCGTCGGCGTTAACATATCCTTGTCCTGAGCTTTCACCACCGTAACCACCAAATCGGGTTTGCAGTTTTGGCAGGAATGAAAGCGATTGCAAATAGGTACTGTTACTAACTGTAATAGTAGGTGATGTTTTTGAACCATGTTTGGTTGTGATAACAACTACACCGTTTGAAGCCTTTGAACCGTAGATAGCTCCTGCAGTAGCACCTTTCAGAATGTTCATACTTTCAATGTCCTCAGGATTCAGGCTATTGATATAGCTTGGATCATCAATTGGCACACCGTCAATAACCAATAATGCCTGGTTGTTACCTGTCAGGGAGCGGTTACCGCGCAGTACGATACGTACCTGCGGGTCGACACTGTTATCGGTAAGGTTCACCTGCAAACCGGATACTTTACCTGCAAGGCCGGTAGCCGCATTGGTAACCTTAGCCTGGGTAAGTTCCTTGTTGCCAATGATGGCCGTTGAGTAGCCTAATTCCTTGGCTTCTCTCTTAATACCCAAAGCGCCGGTGATCACAACCTCGCCCAAATTGTTGCTTGATGCAACCAATACTACGTTAAGTGCGCTTTCATTTCCTGGCACTACGTTTTGGGGGGTGTAACCTACAAAGGATACAACAAGTGTGGCTCCGGTTGGAACACTTAAGGTAAATTTACCGGCTGTATTGGTTTGAGTACCAACATTTGTGCCTTTTACCTTTACTGTGGCTCCGGGAATGGGAAGTCCATCCTCTTTGGCCGTTACCGTACCAGTAACAGTACGGTTTTGTGCAAAAACCTGCGTTACGCATAACATCAGAAAGCACAAACTTACTAGTAGAAGTTTTTTCATTTCGTTAATAATAAGATCAGTTAATAGTTAATTAAGGCTAAAAGTAGTATTAGATTCTTAAAAAGTCAAATAAAATCTTTTAAAAAGGCGAATAATTTTTAAAAAAAGGACTTTTATTTCTAAAATATAATAATTTTAGTACTATGTATTGCATAATACAATTTAAAACATATATCTTTGTAGTATGATTGTTGAAAATACACAAACCCAGATGAGGAAGGGTGTTTTGGAATATTGCATTCTTTCCACAATAGCTAAGGGCGAAATATATGCTTCAGATATAATTGCTGAACTGAAGAAGGCCCAGTTGCTTGTAGTTGAGGGTACTTTGTATCCTTTACTTACCCGTTTAAAAAATAATGGACTCCTCAGCTATAACTGGGTCGAGTCAACTTCGGGCCCGCCCAGGAAATATTATGTCTTATCGGAGGAAGGCAAAAAAGTTTTAGAACAACTGGACAAAACCTGGCAGGAACTGGCATTTGCCGTGCAAACATCCATCGGAGACCGGAAAGTTAAATAATACAAAAACCCAAGATCATGAACAAAACAATTATAATCAATATAAACGGTATCGTTTTTCATATAGAAGAGGATGCCTACGAGGTACTAAAAAACTACATGACGGATGTGAAACGTCATTTTATGAATTCGGAAGATAGCCTGGAGATCACAACAGATATAGAAAACCGCATTGCCGAAATGTTTAACGAGCTGCTTGCCAAAGACAATAAGCAGGTTATTGTTGAACAGGATGTAAGGTCAATTGTTGAACAAATGGGTACTGTTGAAGATTTTGAACATGCCGAAGAGGATACCAAAGCAACTTTTAGCAACACCTATTATAGTAATAAAGATACCCGCAGGTTGTTCCGCGACCCGGACGATCACCTTGTAGGCGGTGTGTGTGCAGGTATGGCCAATTACTTTGATATCAATCCCGTGTGGATAAGGCTGGCATTCGCCCTTACTTTCTTTTTTGCCGGATCGGGCCTTATACTATATATTATACTATGGATAGTTATCCCCAAAGCAGTTAGCCGTGCCGACCGTATGGCCATGAAAGGCGAGAAGCTGAACCTACAGGGTTTTAAAAAGAATTTTGAGGAAGAATTAGGCTCTATGCGTAATAACCTTTCCAACTTCCACCAGGAAGCCAGGCCGTTTGTTTATAAAACCCGCGATTTTATAGGCGATTTCTTTTATCACCTGGGCGTGTTTTTTAACGGAGCCGGTAAGGTGTTATTAAAATTGATAGGGATAATTATAATACTGACTTGTATCGGCTTCCTTGTATTCTTTATCGTGGCGTTTATTGCATTACTGTCTTATGGGTATTTTGCACCATTTAACCATCTGCCATACCAGGTATTACAACATCATCACGCGACTTATTTATATGTCTCCGCCTTACTCATTGCAGCCATCCCACTACTCAGCATTATTATGCTGGTGTTTAAGGGCATATTTAACGTAGGTATTATTAACAGGTCCACAGGTACAACTGTGCTGGTGATATGGTTATGTGCAATTGGTGTATTTGTTTACTACATAACAGGTATAGTTTCTGAATTCAGGTCATCAGCCAGTTACAGCGAAACGATGAACTTAAAGCCAACTAAGGATAATGTCTATTATCTTAAGCTAAATGATCTGAAATACCTTACTGCCGAAGATAGTACAAGACTGAATATAAAAGGGTTGTCGCCAAATATAAAAATAACTGACGATGATGATAACGATTTTGATACCTTCTATCAGCGCAATATCCATGTATATGTAGAAAAAAGTGATGTTAATCAGCCGGTTTTAATTAAACAATTTCATGCACGTGGTGGCGACTTCAATGATGCATTTGTAAATGCTCAAAACATTAAATACATGTTTGAACAGCAAGATACCGTTTTAAGGTTCGATGAAAGATTCTACGGAAAAAACAACGAATTATGGCACGACGAAGAGGTTTCCCTTACCTTGAAACTTCCTCTGAACGCTAAAGTAGTTGTAGACCAGGAGATGGGACGGATAGCAAACTTCAGTATAAACGATTGTAACGACATAAATAAACGCAATCCGGACGTGGTACATGATGCTACATTTATCATGACCGATAATGGCCTGCAATGCAAAGTGGATACGATGGTTACCGATACTATCATAAGGAAGCATCTGCCTGTTGACAGCTCAAAAACTCCAAAAAAATGAAACTCATGACCAGATACATAAGCCTGCTATTTATTTGCGGGTTTATGTTCCCTTTTCATTACAACTATACCTATATAATAGATAGCAATTGCAAGTTGCCCGCTGGTCTCGCAAAAGGCCAGCGGATTAAGGCAACGTTGCGGCCAAAATTATATGGCGAGAGCTTCTCTTTTTTTAAAGACGTTATATCCAATATAACGCCGGCCTTAAAAAATTTAAAATGACGTTCACCGCCAAAAACCGTCCATTCGCGTATGAAAATATCATTTTCACCGAAAAACTTAAAATCTCCTGTAACCTTCATGAAGGTTCTCGCATCTTAGTATAAAATAACAAAACATGGGCTGTTATGAGCCATAACCTATTTTTTTAGGATTTTCAATAAGAATCGGAAACACAAATACTAACATCTATGCGAATAAACTTTTAATCCCCTGTTACCTGCCACCAAACGGTTAGATAACCGGTAAACCAAACATTTACTTAACAAACTAAAAAAAGGAGAAAATCTTCTTTAGGGCACCTTTTTGCCCGGATCTTACAAAAACAACCACTATGAAACCATTTATCCGTAAAATATATTATACCCTACTGCTTATTATAGTTGCAGGCAGTATGGCGTTCGCACAATCAGTAGCACAGTCGGCCCAGGTCTCCGGTTCATTACAGGATGAGCAGGGCAAACCCATGATGTATGCCACCGCCAGCCTGATCAACGCACAGGATTCATCTGTAGTAAAGGGGGCCATCAGTAATGAACAGGGGGTATATTCTTTCGATCATATTAAAGCAGGTAAATACATTATCAAAGCCAGCACCGTGGGATATGAGAAAGCTATAAGCAAGCCTATTACCATAGCTGATAATTCATCAAATGTTAAAGTGCCGGAAATAAAAATGCTGCCAAACCACCACAGCTTAAATACAGTAAATGTTACCGCAGCAAAACCATTGATAGAGCGCAGATCGGACCGGATGATAGTGAATGTGGAAAACAGTCCGCTGGCCGCAGGCAATTCTGCCATGGATATATTGGAAAGGTCGCCGGGTGTGACCATTGATAAGGATGATAACATCAGCCTGAAAGGCAAACAGGGCGTTACCGTAATGATCAATGATAAGCTGACCTATTTAACAGCGGCACAATTGGCAACGCTTTTACGTTCTACTGATGGCAATACCATTCAATCCATTGAGATCATTACCAATCCTTCAGCTAAATATGATGCTGCCGGTAACTCGGGTATAATCAATATCAAGCTAAAAAAGAACAAACAGGTAGGCACTAACGGCAGTCTGACACTAGGTGCGGGTCTGGGTGCTCATTGGATGGACAATGAAACCTTGCAGCTGAACCATAAAGAGGGTAAACTAAACGTATTTGGTACCTTCAGCCATAATGACCGTGACCGTGTACATGACCTTAACATCAGGCGTATTGTAACCGATAGCGCAGGCAACAAAACTTACTTTAATCAATACTCCTCATTGCCATCCGATAATCATAACAACAGTTACCGCTTAGGGGCCGACTATGAACTGACCAGTAAAAACACGATAGGATTTTTAGTAAATGGCTATTTTAATAACGAACAGGATATTAATACCAATAAAACCTTTGTGGGCACGCAGCCGGGCGTAACAGACTCCTATCTGAATACACTTTCTGAGATCGACCAGAGCTATCATAACTTTGCGCTGAATTTAAATGATAAGCTGGAGATAGATACCGCAGGACAGCAGGTAACCGTCGACCTGGATTATTCCAAGTTCAATAATAACTCTATTGCGCATTACGATACTTATTTTTACCTGCCCGATGGAAGTTCGCAAATGCCGCCAAATCTTTTGAAGAACCAAACACCGTCCAACATAACAATCCGTACCATAAAGGCTGATTATACCTTACCTATTAACAAAGGCCTTAAACTGGAAACAGGTTTTAAGCTAAGCGGTGTAAAAACAGATAATAATTTGCAGGCACAAAAGCAGGTTGGTGGCAAGTTTGTTAATGATTCTACACTAACCAACCGTTTTGTATATGACGAAAAAATAGATGCCGGTTATGTGAATTTGACACGGAATTTTAAAAACACTTCGGTGCAGGCAGGTGTACGTGCAGAGTATACCTCATCAATGGGAGACCTGATCACCAGCAACGAGGTAGTGTCCCGTCATTACCTTAACTTTTTCCCAAGCGTATTTATCAATCATACCATTAATAATAAAAACGAGATCGGCTTAAATTACAGCCGCCGTATTGACAGGCCGGGTTATGACGACCTTAACCCTTTTGTTTATTATCTTGATCAGTATACCTATCAAAAGGGCAACCCCTTTCTTAACCCGCAATACACCAACAATTTCGAACTGAATTATACCTATAACCATACTATTAATGTGAGTGTGGGGTATAGTCGTACTACTGACGTGATCACGCAGATATTAGAAACAGATCCGATAAGCAAAGCTACCTTCCAGACTAACCTGAACCTGCAAACCCAGAACTCCTATAACATTAATATCAATTCACCTTTTACCATTAATAGCTGGTGGAGCGGCAATGCAAATGTGAATGGTTTTTACCTGGGCTTTAAATCGGACACTTTGTTAGGTGCTAAACTAAATGACGGCCGCTATGCCTACCAGTTAAGGCTGACAAACACTTTCCAGATAGCCAAGACTTATAAGTTTGAACTGATGGGCGATTACCAGTCGGCACTCACTTATGGCATATTCAATATTAAACCGCAATATGCTATTGATGCCGGTATCAGCCATTCCTTTGCCAATAAAAGAGCTAATATAAAACTAGCTATGAATGACATATTTAATATGCGCCGGAATAATGTGACCAGTTATTACCAACAAAATAACCTGGATATCAGGCAAAAGAACGATTCGCGCATCACCCGATTAACATTTACCTACAACTTTGGCAGCACCAAACTTAAAATGCATAACCACGAAAGCGGCGCTGACGATCTGAAAGGAAGGGTGAAAGGGAATAATTAAGACGGTAGTGGCAGTTTGCAGTGGCAGTTCCTTTTAAAAAACTGCCCACTGCAAACTGGTAACTGCAAACTCACTTCCTTTTCGCTTTAAAGCTGCCATTGGGCTGGATAAAAGTGGCCTCGGTTATTTTAGCTTCTCCCGGCGGGCCAAATTGAAGGTAATAGCCATTAAGCACTTTCAGGCTGAATTTATCATTCCCCATCGGCACCAGTTCATAATCCGGCTGGCCCGGTACTAAAACATACAGGGTTTTCCCGTCCTTAACATATACTTTAGCAGTTATCCCGGCCAGTTCGTAATCGCCGGTATATTTTTGGAGCTCGTTTGATGTAAGCGCTTTGGCTTCAACTTCACGGGTGAACAGCAATGGTTTTAAACCACCCTCCAGCTGCGTGGTAATGCCGTCAATATCTCCCGAGAGGTTCATCTGGAATTGTATTTTAATATTCAGCATTGCCGAAGTATCGATGCCTTCTTTCGGGTCTTTATCAAAAATGTCGAAAATATCATAATTGCTCTGCCGCAGCCACAGCGTGTGGGTAACGGTTTTTAAAAACAGTGAATCGTTTTTAAGATATATCTTCATGCTGCCATAACCCGGATTGTTGAAGCTGCCGGTGTAATCAGCCAGCGCATGTGTTGCGGGGCTATGTTTGGTTGAGGGTTTCTTTTCCTTTTCCAGCTTGGCATTCTCTTTTATGCCTTTATCCACATCTTTCCTAAGATCGCTGTTCCAGTCGTGATATTTAAGATTTAGCATCCTGTCGGCGATCAGGTTCCTGACAATACTCGGTACCGTTGAATTATTCTGATTGGTCAGCACCACTATACCTACACTATCCGACGGGAAAAAACAGGTACTTGCCGAAAATCCATCTATATTTCCGCCATGTTCTACACGGTAATGTCCTTTGTATGACCCCAAAAACCAGCCAAAACCATAATTGGCAAAATAGATATCGGGTTTTTCCTTGCCGGGCAATCCGCCATCGATAATTGATTGAGAGCTGATAGCCTGTGTGCGATAGCTTTCGGGTATGATCTCTTTCCCGTTATACTTGCCATTATTGATCCAGGTGATCACCCATTTGGCCATATCATTTGCGCTGCTGTTGATAGCGCCTGCGGGCGCCATCGCATTGATATGGTAATAGTCGAGTTTTTTGATGATGCTGTCTTTCTTTAAACCGTAGCCGGTGGCTATGTCATCGCTCTTTTCCATATCAGGAATATTTAATACCGACCTTGACATTCCTAATGGGATAAAAAAATCCTGTTTAATATTCTCTTCCCAGCTTTTGCCTGTCAGCTTTTCGGCAACTGCACCCTGTGCCATAAACATAAAATTGTTGTACTGCCATTTTTGCCTTATTCCGAAGGTGGGTTCCTGGTATTGTATGCGTTGTATCAGGCTATCAACGGAATTGGTATTAAAAAAATACCAGGAGAAATCGTGCCTCGGCAAACCTGTGCGGTGGCTCATCATATCACGCAGGGTGATGTTATTATTCATCTCATCATTATAAAACTTTAATGATGGCAGGTAGCCGGTAACCGGTTTATCAATATCCAGTTTACCATCCTGCTGCAGCTTTCCAATTATTGAGGCCGTAAATGACTTGGTGCAGGAACCAATGGCAAATAAGGTATTTGAAGTAACAGGTAATTTTTTGTCGATATCCCGGTACCCGAAACCTTTGGCATATATTACTTTATTCTTTTCGATAACTGCCACAGAAAAACCTGCGGCATGCCATGTTTTGAGTACGCGCTGAAAAGCGGTATCCAAACCTTTAAAACGGAGGTCTTCCTTAGCGGATTTTTGGGCAAATGCTTGCAGCGAAACTGCACAAAGTAAGAGTGTAATGATCTTTTTCATGTATGAGGTCAGGTGGATGAATATTTATTTTAAATATAATGGTTTCAGGTCTGCGATTCAAAACTGCAAACTGGCAACTGCCCACTGCAAACTGACTACTGTCCCACCATAAACACGGCATTGCTGAACAGCAGTTTCCCATTTTGCCAGAAACTCCGGAACAGCGGATCATCAACCAGGTAAACTACCGAGCCCCGGCCGGAGGTTTGCACACCAAACAAAAGTCCATCCTTGATCTTTTCTTTTGCTTTTTGCCCCACAAAACCCTCCACATAAGCGTTCTTTTTAACGGTGCCTACATTCCAGCCGTCATCACCCAGGTAGCTATACAACACATCGTTCAGTTTAAGGGTGAAGTAATATTTACCCAAACCAAAGCCCAGCGGGTGGGTATTATCCATATTCACCTTATATATGGCACCGGGCACACTTGAGCGGATAGCTTCATGGTCGCGATCGGCATATAATTTTACCGGGTCAGGTTTGTTTTTTGCGGAAGTATCACGTTTATCAGCAGGCAGGCTTTTGATAGAAAAGCCTTTTTTATCCGCCAGCAGCGAAACTGTATTTTCCATCGCGATCAGCTTTCCGCCATCGTGCACCCAATTCTGCAATTTTTCCAAAGGCAGGTCATCGTAATAGCCGTCAGGAAATATCAGCACATCAAAATCATTCAGCCGGACACGGTTCAGATTGCGGTAGCGGGTTAGCGTAACGGGATAATTGATCTGCTGTTCAAAAAAATGCCATACCTCGCCCATCGCTTCGGATGAAGAACCATCGCCGGTAATCAGCATTATTTTAGGCGGATGAATAGACCTGATCACGCCCGACCCCAAATCTGCACCTTTATCAACAAACCCGGAACTTAAGGGGGTTAGCTCAACATTGCAGTCGGCAGCCGTTTTAGTTACTATGCTGTTAAAATCTGCTGTATTACCCGCCCTGGTAACGATCAATGAGCCGGGAGCGAATCTCTTGCCAGCCGCCTCAAAGGCAGATTGTGAGCTACGTACTTTGATCTTCTTTTTAAGCAATTCAGCTAAAAATTTCACATCATAAACCGACCGCCAGGGCGCTACATAAGCATACACGTGTTCTTTATTTGCTGGCGGCGACAACGATACCGAGGTAATTTTTTCAGCCTCGGGTTTGACAGACTCCTTTAAACCGTATGCCTTTAAACCATAAGCATAAGCCAAAGACCAGGCAGTAATATCATAAGTGTTGGAATCGGCGATAAAAGTCTTGGGTTCAAGCAGTACATTTAACAATACTGATTTAGGCTGATGGGCATTGATCACCAGGTCGTTTGCCTCAATGGTCAGTTGCTCTGTTTTCCCCGAAATATAATTATACCCGGTATTACCTCCCTTCCCCCCAAAGCCATACTCGATCCCATTCCTGTGGAGCAAATTGGCCAGCATAGCTACATTATCCGGGTTATCATTTTTGATCACATAGGTTTTGTATTCGCCGGGCGGGTTGGTGCGGCTGTCGTCAAAATATTTTTTAAACTCACTGATTGCCTTTGCACCATTTGCCGAAGCTGCTTCCACCGTGCTCATGCTATTGGAAAGGTGGTGAGATATCCGGTCGGCCAGTGTCAGGGTATCACCGCTGCGCGTGGCTATCGCCAAACCTGCGCCAATGCCGCCCTGTTCATAGGTCATGCCTATTGAACCGTTATAGATCGGATAAGTATCACCATACGAAGGATAAAGCAGGTCAAATTCCTCCTTGGTAAAATACATCCAGCCGTTCTGGTCAAAATATTTTGCGTTGTTCCTCCCGATAATGGTCTGGAACTCCCGTTGCCAGGGTGTGATATCCCTGTGAAAAGGTTCGGCAGCCGGGGCAAAATAATAGGGCGAGTTATAACCCTGCTCATGAAAATCAACATGTACCTGGGGAAGCCATTGATTAAACAAAGCTACGCGGGCCTGGCTTTCTTTTTGCGTTTGCCATGCCCAGTCGCGGTTCAGGTCAAAATAATAATGGTTCACACGACCGCCCGGCCAGGGTTCGGAATGTTCGCGCGAGGCAGGATCAGCATCAGGCACTACGCCTTTTACAGAATTATAATAATTGATATACCGTTCACGCCCATCGGGGTTCAGGCAGGGGTCGATCACAACCAATGTATTTTTTAGCCAGGGTTGAGTGCGGTTATTTGCTGTATTGGCCAGTTCAAAAAGTGCCTGCATAGCTGCCTCGCTCGAACTGGGTTCATTACCATGTACATTATAGCTTAGCCAAACAATTACCGGCGCGTCTTTTAAAGTGGTGTTCGTATTGCTTAACCCGGCAAGCGAAAGGTTGTGATTTCTGATCTCCTCCAGCCGGTTGATGTTTTCATCTGATGCGATAAACATCGCTATGAGCGGACGGCCTTCGTTCGTAGTGCCATATTGCATTATCCTTACATTTTTGGAGGTAAGGGCTACATATTTAAAATAATCGATGATGCGGGAATGCGAAGTAAACTGTGAACCTAATTTATAGCCTAAAAATTCGGATGGGGATTGCAGTTCCTGTGCAAAAGCAACACAGGCAAAGCTCAGAATAAGCAGTGATAAAAAGGCCTTTTTTAACATATTGAGATAGCTAAGCTAAAAATAATATTTTGAAAGTTTGATAGATCGCACGATGCTGCCTTAATATTTATACACTATGAATAAATAAGATAGGATTGGATTCGGCCGTCTCCTTTGTTATTTTTGAAGGCCTGGTTGTAATACCGGTTACCAAATGGATAGCTTTTTTCAAACCGTTTCCCTGTTCACCCTTTTATCTGCCGACAGCAAACAGGCCATATCATCGCGCTTAAAAAGATTTGAGCTTCCCAAAGGGCAGATCATTGTAAAACCCGATACCATTTGTAATTACCTGTACTTTATTGAAAGCGGCCTGACAAGGACTTATTATTTTAAAGATGGCAAAGACGTGACCGACTGGATAAGTGACGAGCATTCCTTTGCCTGCTCCATCATTAGTTTTATCAGCAGGAAACCCGACAGGCGAGCGATAGAACTGCTGGAACCTTCAATGCTTTTGGCACTTCACTACGACGACCTGGAAGAACTATGCAGCCTTCACCACGATATTGAGAACCTTTTCAGAAAGCTGGTAGCTTTTGGGCTGGTGCAACTGCAGGAGAAATTTGATGAGCTGCATTTTTCAACTGCCTTGCAGCGTTACCAGATTTTAATGGCCGTTCATCCCAGCTTTATTCAGCGTGTTCCGTTAGGAATGATCGCTTCTTATCTTGGCATCACCCAGGAAACATTAAGCAGGATACGCTCACAAATTTGATTTTTTGATATATATCAAAAGGATCTGAATACGATATCCCGTCCTTTGCTTAACAAACAATTAAAGTTATGAATACTGCACTTTGGATATTACAATCATTAATGGCACTTGTCTTTTTATATTCGGGCGTAAATAAATCAATTTTTTCTGCACAGAAACTGGTCGCCATTGGCCAAACCGGCGTTGAAGGATTACCTATCCCCCTTATTCGTTTTATTGGCATCTCAGAGATTTTAGGGGCTTTCGGGTTGATCCTTCCCTGGTGGATTAAAATATTTCCGTTTCTGACGCCTTTCTCTGCATTATGTATGGCAGCTATCATGGTTCCGGCAGCAAGGATACATTATAACAGGATAGATAATAACAATAAAAAGGAATGTATAAACGTATGGCAAAACTGCATTTTGTTTGCGATATGTATTTTTATCTTTTACGGAAGGCTGTGGCTTAACCATTAAGCCACTTGTCATTTATTACCGCTGATCATTTAAGGCTGTTTATGTAAAAACGCTTTCCCGATCCAAAGAAATCGCGTTTTAAAATACCGGGCGTAGATTTGAGGCTAAAGCCATCTTATTCATTCCAATTTAGCCGTTGGCTGAAGCCAAACGGCAATGAATGAAAAATACCTTAAAATTGTTAGGAAATTCATTGCCGTCCCATTTATGGGGCGGAATGGATAGCTACAAAGCAGGGGCTTTAGCCAAAAAATATTCCAAATCTTTTTTCATTATTCAAATAATACTAATTATATTAGCATTTATTAAACCTTATATACCTTTTCACATCAAATCTGCACATTTGCATATCTGCACATTAAAATGACACCTATACAGGCCCTGCAAAAATATTTCGGATACAATGAGTTCAGGCATCAGCAGGAAGCTATTATTCAGCAGCTTTTAAACGGGCACGATGTTTTAACCCTAATGCCCACGGGCGGCGGCAAGTCTTTATGTTACCAGCTGCCCGCAGTATTAATGGATGGGCTGACCATTGTGATCTCGCCGCTGATCGCCCTGATGAAGGACCAGGTAGACAGCTTGAATGTCAACGGTATCCCGGCTGCCTTTTTAAACTCTACACAGTCGCCCGATGAGCAGTCCCATATTACCAACCAGCTTAAACAAAATAAGATAAAGCTGCTTTACCTTGCTCCTGAACGTTTGTTTGGTTCGGGAAGCAACCTGGTCAGTTTTTTAAAATCACTGCCTGTTTGCCTGATCGCCATCGACGAGGCGCACTGCATTTCGCATTGGGGGCACGATTTCAGGCCCGAATACCTGATGCTGTCGGGGTTAAAAAACGAATTCCCAAAGATCCCGGTTATTGCATTGACCGCAACTGCGGATAAACTGACGCAAAAAGATATACTTGAAAAGCTGGACCTGAGAAACCCTGCCGAGTTTGTTTCCTCCTTTAACCGGGCCAATATCACCTACCGGGTGATACCCAAAAAGAACAGCTTTAGCCAACTGTTGACTTTTTTAGAAGAGCGGAAAGAGGATTCGGGTATTATTTATTGCCTGTCGCGCAAATCAACCGAGCAACTGGCTGCCGATCTGAAAGAAGAAGGCTTTTCGGCCGAAGCCTATCATGCAGGTATGGATAATGCTATTAAAGCCCGCAACCAGGAAGCATTTTTACGGGACGATGTGAAAATTATTGTAGCTACCATCGCTTTCGGGATGGGCATCAATAAATCAAACGTGCGCTACGTGGTGCATGTCGACCTGCCAAAAAATATAGAAGGCTATTACCAGGAAACCGGCCGGGCCGGGCGCGATGGGCTTGCCTCGGACGCTTTATTATTATACTCTTATGGTGATGCCAGCAAACTGCAGCGCTTCGCCCGTATAGAAGGTAACGAGGAGCAAAGCGCCATCATGCTCAAAAAGCTGGATGATATGGTAAAGTATTGCCAGCTGCAAACCTGTCGCCGGCAATACCTGATGCAATATTTTGATGAGGCTTTCCCCGATAATTGCGATTCCTGTGATATCTGTTTAAGCGAATACGAAAAGTTTGACGCAACGCTCATCGCCCAGAAAGCACTTTCAGCAGTTGCCAGGTTAAAAGAGCGTTTTGGAAATACCTATGTGATCGATTTTCTGAGAGGCTCCAAACGGGAAAAGATAAGGGAAGAACATAAGCAGCTCAAAACATTTGGGGTTGGTGCGGATATTAGCCGTGCTGATTGGTTCCGTTACCTGCGCGAACTCGTTGCGCTGGGCTATCTGGCGGTTACAGATGATGCTTACCCTGTTTTAAAACTGACCGCAAAAAGTGAGGCCGTACTAAAAGGTTTGGAAAAAGTGGAGCTGATCGCTTCGCAAACTACTGAAGAAAGAGAACACGAGGTCATCCCTTATGAAGCTGGCTTACTGAACGAACTGAAACTCACCCGCCGGGATATTGCTATGAATGAAAATGTGCCTGCTTATATTATCCTGTCGGACGCAGCCCTGATGGAGATGGCTACCTACCTCCCGCAAACGCTGGATGAGTTGCGGATGATCTCCGGTTTTGGCGATGTGAAGCTGGCAAGATATGGCCGTGAATTTTTGATCCCGGTTAAAAATTATTCGGTGAAGCATGGATTAGCCTCCCGCATCAAACAAAAATCACCCAAAAGAGAGCGAAAACAACATGCTGAAAGAAAAACAACGCTGCGCAGCAATAATACAAAAGCAGAATCCTTTACTTTGTACCGTTCGGGCAAAAACGTGGCCGAGATAGCAGCCGAGCGTGGCCTTGCCGCGACAACAATAGAGGGTCATTTGAGTTATTTTATACAAACCGGCGAGCTAGACGTACTGGAATTTGTGACCGAAGAAAAAATACCCGCTATAAAAGATGCTGTTGAAAGTTATGGTTATGATAAATTAGCGCCATTAAAAGAGGTGCTGGGAGATAATTACAGTTATGGAGAGATCAGGGCGGTGATAGGATGGATGAACAGGGAGAATAATTAATCAAAAATCTGTCATTTCGAATGAGGGACAAAAGAGAAATCTTATACAATTTGCAAAGCGAGCGATGTATGTTGTATAAGGTTTCTCACTATCGTTCGAAATGACAAGTAGCATAAGACAAATGACTACCACGGAACAACTATACCAACATTATCAGCAACACCCGGTCATCAGTACCGATACGCGTAAGATCGCACCCGGCAGCATATTTTTTGCATTAAAGGGTGATAAATTCGATGCCAATACTTTTGCAGAGCAGGCTATTGCAGCAGGGGCGGCTTATGCGGTGATCGATAACCCGGCTTATAATTTGGGTGAGCAATATTTATTGGTTGATGATGTATTAACTATTTTGCAGGACCTGGCCAGGCATCATCGCAGGCAATTAACTATTCCAGTTGTGGGCCTTACTGGCACGAACGGAAAAACCACGACCAAGGAACTGATCAATTCTGTTTTATCACAGCGCTTTAATACCTATGCTACACAAGGAAATTTGAATAACCATATCGGTGTACCTTTAACCTTATTATCTGTCAATGATTCGCATGAGGCGGCGGTGATCGAGATGGGGGCTAACCATCAAAAGGAAATTGCATTGCTGTGCAGTATCTCACAACCCACACATGGCCTCATTACCAATGTAGGCAAAGCGCACCTGGAAGGCTTTGGCGGAGTGGAAGGCGTCAAAAAAGGTAAAGGCGAACTTTATGATTACATGAAAGCCTCGGGTGGTATCACTTTTGTAAACAGTGACAGCGCAGATCTTATGGCAATGCAAAATGCAAGGGGGCTGAACAATGTGATCTTTTACGGAAGCATCGATCTTGAAAACCTGGTTTCGGGACAATTAACAGATAATTCGCCTTATTTAACACTGCAATGGACCAACAATGAAACCGGCAAAAGTTATGAAGTTAAGTCACAATTAACGGGGGCTTATAACCTGGATAATATCCTGACCGCCATTTGCATCGGAGTTTATTTCAAACTAAGTCCCGAAGAAATTAATGCAGGTATAACGGGTTATCAGCCTAAAAACAACCGTTCGCAGATCACTACAACTACTACCAATACCCTGATATGCGATTATTACAATGCCAATCCCAGCAGCATGTTTGTGGCTATAGAAAATCTTGGTAAGATCAAAGCTGACCATAAAGTGCTGGTTTTAGGTGACATGTTCGAGATGGGCGAGGAATCGGCTGCAGAGCATGAAGCAGTTATTAACAAGGCGCTTGAGACACCTGTGGATGAAAGGATATTTATCGGCGGGGAGTTTGCAGCGCGCAAGGCGGTTGGCGAAGGGCGGGGTGCTACTTTTTACCCGACTGTTGAGGAGGCGATAGCTGCATTGAAGACAAATCCAATAACTAACGCTACCGTGCTGATCAAAGGATCACGGGGTATGGCTTTGGAAAGATTGGTGGAGTTATTTTAAAATAGATGTCAGACCCCTTCATATATCTGCAATTCATCCGTCAGCATATGATGACCTTGCCTGGAACTACGGAACGATTAAGTCATGGCACGCCTGCATTTTATGTCAACAAAAAAATGCTTACCCGGATATGGGAGGATGGGGAAGTGCTGGTAGTCCGCACTGACGACCGGGAAAAATGGCTGCAGGCCGATCCCAATACCTTTTTTATAACCGACCATTACCGCAATTATCCTACCATGCTGATCCGGCTGGGCAAAGTACAACCCGATGATCTAAAGCAATTGCTAACCACTGCCTGGTTAAGCAGGGCGTCAAAAACGCAATTAAGGGAATATGAAAACAAACGCTAAACAACTTGTCATGTTGAACGATAGTGAAACATCTTCTTCGCCCTGCCTGTTCGCCCTGTATTTCGAAGAAGATTCTTCGCTATTGCTCAGAATGACAATATAGTTATCCAAGTGCCAGCTTTGCTACTTCTTCACCTACCAAACTTCCCATTGCTACACCCATGCCATTGCAACGTACTGCACAAAACACATTGGGCTGAACTTCTTCTATGATCGGACTAATGTCTTCGCCAAAACCCATAATACCGCTCCACCAATAATCAATCTCCGCATTTTGGCCAGGTAGTATGATCTCGTTCAGGTATGCTGTCAATTGAGTTTTCACTTCTTCGGTATGACCGAAATCCCAGGTCTGTTCCTTCTTAAAATCAATATTACGGCCGCCGCCAAAAAGTACGCGGTCATCAATATCTCTGAAATAATAATAGCCGTCATTAAAATGAAAGGTGCCCTTTACTTTTAATCCGGGTATAGGTTTAGTTACCAATACCTGCCCCCGGCCCGGTATCACTTCCAGATTGGGATATAACTGGGCTGCAAAAGCATTGGTTGCCAGTATCACTTTTGCAGCTTTAAAATCACCCTGCGATGTATGGATGCGGATATGCCCGGCATCATTATCAATGGTGTTCACCGCACAATTGTTCAGGATCAATACTCCGGCATCATAGACCTTGCTGAGCAGTGCCCGCATCATTTTACCGGTATGGATCTGCCCCTCATAAGGGTTATAGATCATCCGGCTGATCTTGTTAAAACCAAATTCAGCTATTTTGGCATCAGCAACTGCATATATGTCAGCCTTGCCGATCACCTGTTTCAGCAAATTGTTAAAATACGTTAAATGATCCAGGGCTTCCAAAGCTGTTTCCGGCTCATTATTCATAAACAATTCGTAGCCGCCATATTCCAGGTAATCAATATTCGCATCCCCCAGGTTTTCGCGTAACCGCTGCAGGCCGCGCCACTTGTAATCAACCAGTTTTAGTACCTCTTCTTCGGATGACCTTTTTAAAAAGGATAATTGTTCAGAAAGTGACCCAAAGCAGGCAAATCCGGCGTTTTTGGTGCTGGCGCCGCTGGGCAAAAAACCTCTTTCGAGCACAGTTACTTTTAAGCCGGGCTGCTGCCGTTTTAAATGCAATGCCGCACTCAAGCCCACAATGCCGCTGCCGATAATCACCACATCGGCATCATCTATAAAAGCAGTGCGTTCCCAGTATGAAAAAGTGTGTTCCAAGCGTCAAAAATAAAAATTCATTGGAATACTTTTTGAAATACGACGTTTAATAATGCCTCACCTAAATCCTCTCCAGGGGAGAGGACTTTAAAAAGTTCCTGAAAGTGAGCAGTGAGGCAAATACTTTAAAAAATATAATATGAATCATTTAGCATTTATTATAGGATATAACTCCGCCTGGTTCCTGATGATCATTATCGCGGTGGTCAGCTTTATTGTACAATGGCGGTTCAAGAGCAAGTTTAAACAATATGACGAGATCGCTCTCTCATCCGGTCTGACCGGTAAGGATGTTGCCGAAAAGATGCTGCACGATAACCAGATTTATGACGTCCAGGTAATTTCTGTGGAGGGACAGCTGAGCGACCATTATAACCCCGAAAACAAAACGGTTAACCTGAGCCCGGATGTGTATTACAGCCGGAGTGTCGCTGCCGCGGCGGTTGCTGCGCACGAATGCGGGCACGCTGTCCAGCATGCAAAAGCTTACAGCTGGTTAAGTTTGCGTTCGTCATTGGTACCGGTGATTAATGTGGCTTCCACTTTAACCCAATGGACATTAATGATTGGTGTGATGCTGCTGTTCTTTACGCATAACCCTTATGTGCTGGCTATTGGTGTGGCTGCCCTGGCTTTGGTAACCTTATTCAGTTTCATTACGCTGCCGGTTGAGTTTGATGCCAGTAACCGCGCATTAGCCTGGTTGAATAACAATTACAATGTAATGGAAACGCGTGAAGAACACGATCAGGCAAAAGATGCCCTTTGGTGGGCGGCCATGACCTATGTGGTAGCTGCCTTGAGTTCGCTGGCTACTTTACTTTATTACGCTTCGTTTTTATTTAACAGGAGAAACTAAGCCCCCGCCCCTAAAGGGGAGTGTTAAAACAAGTTGTTATTAAACAAAGAAAGCCAATCTTGCGGATTGGCTTTTCTTCTATATTACGGGTAAGATTAATTCATTCTGTAAGGTGCTATCAGGTAAAACTCGGGGATCTGTACATCAAATACGCCGTTGTCTACCAGGCGGGCCATTTGGTATTCGCCGCGCATGCTGCCCATATCTGTTTTAAGGTTACAGCCTGATACATATTCATGCGTATTACCGGGTTCGATGATCGGTTGTTGTCCTACTACGCCTTCGCCTTCTACTTCCCTTTTAGCACCATTGGAATCAAAAATTTCCCAATGTCTGCGTAAAAGCTGTACAGAGCTGTGGCCCACATTCTCGATGCTTATTTTGTAAGCGAACATATAATGGTCGTTTGCCGGGTTCGAATATTCCGGTTGGTAAATTGTTTCTACAGAAACTTTAACGCCATCGGTAATAGTAGTAATCATGAGTTCAGATTGTGAATGATTCCAAATATATATTTATCGGGGCAAATATTAAGCCATTTCTGTACTATAATGTTCAGATACTTCAAATAATATTTCCAGAACCTCTTCAAAGGTGGCGGCGGTCACCAGTTTCATGCGGTATTCTTTAAAATGATCAACCCCTTTAAAATAATTGGAATAGTGCCTGCGCATCTCAAAAACGCCTGTTTTAAGCCCTTTCCACTCAATAGACTTCTCTAAATGGGTTTTACAAACTTCCACGCGCTCGGCAATTGTAGGTTTTTCCAGCTGTTCGCCGGTTTTAAAATAATGTTTTATTTCGCGGAAAATCCAGGGATAACCGATAGCTGCGCGACCGATCATCATGCCATCAACCTCATATTCCATGCGCCAGGCGGCAGCTTTTTGAGGTGAATCGATGTCGCCATTGCCAAATATGGGGATTTTTATCCTCGGATTTTTCCTGATCTGGTGGATCAATGTCCAGTCGGCTTCGCCCTTATACATCTGCGAGCGGGTGCGGCCATGTATAGTCAAAGCCTTGATGCCTACATCCTGCAAACGCTCGGCAACCTCGTAAACGTTTTTGGTATTATCGTCCCAGCCGAGCCTTGTTTTCACAGTTACCGGCAGGTGCGTAGCTTCCACAACAGCTTTGGTCATGGCCACCATTTTATCAATATCCTGCAACAGGCTTGCACCGGCACCACGGCAGGCCACCTGCTTCACCGGGCAGCCATAATTAATATCCATAATGTCCGGGTTAGCCAGGGTAGCTATCTCGGTAGCTTCGCGCATGTGATCAATATCACTGCCAAATATCTGTATCCCTATCGGGCGTTCGTACTCGAAAATATCCAGTTTTTGCCTGCTTTTTGCTGCATCGCGGATCAAACCTTCTGACGAAATAAATTCCGTGTACATCATATCCGCACCATTCTGTTTACACACATAACGGAAGGGCGGATCACTCACATCCTCCATCGGTGCCAGCAGCAGCGGAAATTCTCCCAGGTCAATATTTCCAATTTGTACAGACATGCCTTATCTTTAAGCGCTACAAATTTACGAAATTTACGGCATAATATGACAGATACGCCTTATACCCCTATACCCCGTAAACCCATGCACCCTGCTTACCAGTTCCTGGTCCTTATCGGGCTGTTGTTGCTGGCTCTTTTTGCAGGTACTTTTATCGGTATTATTGTCATTGGCATACGCTATGGTTTTGATACGGTTACCCAACTTGTACAAGCTAATCTTACCGCTCCAAATGTATCCACATCATTATGGATACTACAGTTTTTTGGTACTACCGCGCCTATTTTAGCCACTCCTATCATCTTTTCCTATTTTATTGTCAAGGAACCTGATGAATATCTTAAAACCAATTTTCATTTTTCATGGCTGCTGATCATACTGGTATTTGCCACCATGATGTTATCCAACCCCATGATCGAGCTTTTGGGTAATATCAATGCAAAAATGGTTTTGCCAAAGTCGTTGCAGGGCATACAGGACTGGATGCGCAAGAGTGAGGATGATACCAAAAAGCTTTCGGATATGATGATGGAGATGCATACCTTCTGGGGGATGATATTCAACCTGCTTTTTATCGGTTTGCTTACTGCAATTGTAGAGGAGATACTATTCAGGGGATGCCTGCAAACCATATTTGTGAAATGGATGAAGAACAAGCACGTAGCTATCTGGATCACCGCCATACTGTTCAGCGCTTTTCATATGGAGTTCTTCGGATTTCTGCCACGCGTTATGCTTGGCGTTCTTTTTGGTTATTTTGTAGCCTGGAGCGGCAGCATATGGCCGGCCATTTGGGGGCATTTTGTAAATAACGGTACGGCAGTGGTCATCACTTACCTGTATCAGCACAAATTAATTAATACCAATCCCGACGATCAGCAGGTATTTAATAACATAGGCTATATCATCAGCTTTGTAATTACATTACTTTTGCTGCTTGCGTACCGTTATATTGCAGCAAAAAGGCAAATCGCGCACGATGGAGAAGAACTGGGTTAAGATTTTTTCGTCAGGTAATTATTACCAGGCCGAATTTGTGAAGCAAATGCTGACAGAGCACCAGGTAACCGCCGTTTTGTTAAACAAAAAAGATTCGCCCCATGGCACATTCGGGTCTATCGAAGTATATGTTCACCAACAGGATTTCAGCAGCGCCATTGAGCTGATGATCCTGAACCAGATCAATTTATGAAAACACGCGCCATTACCGGCTTCTTTTTTGTTATTGTTATGCTTGCCTCTGTACTATTGGGGCATTATACCTTCGGAATATTTTATCTGATCCTCAGCATTCTTGCGCTCAACGAATTTTACGGCCTGGTTAAACAGAGCGGCATCAAACCTAACCAGTCGACAGGTATTATCAACGGGATTTTTGTTTATGTTATATTCGCGCTCATCACTTATAAAGATGAACCGGTTTATCATAAAGTGCTGTTTTTACTGGCCATCACGCTTAGCGCTGTATTTATACAGGAACTTTACAAAAAGTCCGAAACGCCTTTTACCAATATAGCCTATACCATTATGGGTATCATTTATGCGGTGCTGCCCTTTACGTTTTTCTATGCGTTGGCCTATGTGGGCGGCAGTGGCTTTAACTTTCATATCCCTCTTGCCTTTTTGATCATGCTTTGGGCCAATGATACCGGCGCTTATTTGAGCGGTTACTTTTTTGGGCGGACCAAATTATTTGAACGCCACTCGCCCAAGAAAACCTGGGAAGGCTTTATTGGTGGTGTGCTCATCAGTGCTGTGGCGGGATACATCATCAGCATTTATTACCGCGACCTCACCTGGGAACGGTGGGTAACCATTGCCGTATTGATCAGCTGCTTCGGTACTTTGGGCGACCTGGTTGAGTCCATGTTTAAGCGCAGCATCAATATAAAAGACTCCGGCGGCATATTGCCCGGCCATGGTGGTTTGCTCGATCGTTTCGACGGTTTATTATTATCGGCGCCAATTGTATATGCCTATCTCTACTTAATTACAAATTCGTAATTTTGCACCAGCTATGAAAATGACTTTCCATAAAGAAGGGTATACCTCCCTCGCCCTGTGTATCTTGCTGATATTCGTATCCAACGCATTGATCCAGTTTTATTACCCGGATGCCCATGTCTTAAAGTGGATCGTATATATCCTGTCGTTCGCGCTTTTTGTGATCATCGTGCAGTTTTTCCGCAACCCGCATTTCCCGATCAGTACAGACGAAAAGCAGGTGCTTTGCCCCGCTGATGGTAAGGTAGTTGTGATAGAAGAAACAGACGAAACTGAATTTTTTAAAGACAGGCGCATACAGTTATCCGTATTTATGTCGCCCATCAATGTGCACGCCAATCGCAACCCTATTGCAGGGGTGATCAAATATTTCAGGTATCATCCCGGTAAATACCTGGTGGCCTGGCATCCCAAGTCATCAACAGAAAACGAGCGGACCACTATCGTTATCGAAAATAGCGTAGGTATAGCCGTATTGTTCAGGCAGATTGCCGGGGCAATGGCGCGCCGTATTGTATGGTATGTAAAAGAAGGTGACAAAGTAGATCAGGGACAGCAGTTCGGGTTTATTAAATTTGGCTCAAGGGTGGATGTTTTTTTGCCATTGGGCACTAAGATCAATGTAGCTTTGGGCGAAGTGGTAAAAGGCGGAAGAACAGTTTTAGCTACCTTATCAGATCCGGTTGTTGCTATTGAAGAGCCTGTAGTTGCAGAAAAAGTAGAAACTCCGGTTGAAGTAGCTGAAGTTAAAGCAACGCCTGCGAAAAAACCGGTAGTTGCGAAGAAGCCAAGAGCAGCGACTAAGAAGAAAGTATAAATCCCATTCCAACCCGTCATTGCGGGCGCAGCGTGGCAATCTCTATGCTATACAGGGCGAATAGCAAAGTATAAAACCTGGATAGCCGACTTGCTTATGTAGAGATTGCTTCGTACCTCGCAAAGACGCGCGGAGAGTAATCACAAAAAAAGCCTTGCTGAAAATCAGCAAGGCTTTTATATTTCTGTTCCTGTTAGGAAAGATAGAATTAAACTCTTTTTGATTTGATACGGGCTGCTTTACCGGTCAGTTCGCGCAGGTAGAACAATTTAGCACGACGTACTTTACCGTGGCTGTTCACTTCAACTTTATCAATATTGGGTGAATTGTAAGGGAATATACGCTCAACACCTACACCATTTGAAACTTTACGTACAGTAAATGTTTCGCTAACGCCTACGCTGTTACGCTGGATAACTACACCCTGGTAAACCTGTATACGTTCTTTGTTACCTTCCCTGATCTTATAATGTACGCTAACAGTATCACCTGCTTTAAAAGCGGGATGTTGCCTTTTTTCTACTGACTGCTCTTCAACAAATTTTACTAAATCCATGATTTTAAGCTCTTAAAAGCGATTTTTAACCCGTAAAAATCGGATTGCAATAATAGGGATTTTATTTTTAAATAAAAAGTGGAATTAAAAAAAATACACGATTGATGGGATTTATAAGATTTCAGGGATTTTCATCATCCCGACAATCTATCTAATTTTAAAATCGTGTCTTATTTAAGAAGATCCGGCCTTCTGTTTTTTGTCCGCTCCACTGCTTGCTCAAAGCGCCATTTCTCTATTTCGGGGGTATTGCCGCTGAGCAGGATATCGGGCACCTTATGGCCGTTCCAATCTGCCGGACGGGTGTAAACAGGGGCATCCAGCAGGTCGTCCTGGAAAGAATCGGATAAAGCTGAAGTTTCATCATTTAATACACCGGGTATCAGTCGCACTACCGCATCCACTAAAACTGCAGCCGGCAGTTCACCGCCTGAGAGCACATAATCGCCTATTGAAATTTCACGGGTAACATAAATATCCCGTATCCGTTGGTCGATGCCTTTATAATGCCCGCAAAGAATGATGATATTTTTTTTGATAGAAAGCTGGTTGGCAATTTGCTGGTTTAACGTTTCCCCATCAGGAGACATGAAAATGATCTCATCATAATTCCGTTCGGCTTTCAGCTTTTCGATGCATTTGGCAAAGGGCTCGATGGTCATCACCATACCGCTGCCGCCACCGTAAGGGTAATCATCTACACTTTTTTGCTTGTTGGTAGCATAATCGCGCAGGTTGTGGACATGTATCTCTGCTACGCCTTTTTTCTGTGCACGCTGCAAAATAGAATGTGCAAATGGGCTCACCAGCAAATCAGGCAAAACAGTGATCAGATCGAAACGCATGGCGCAAATATAATGTGCAGATGTGCGGATTTCAAATGTGCAGATTAGGAGCGCCTTAAACGGGGTTCTGATAGAGTCCTAATACATTCCCAAAAGGATCACTGAAACGGGCCGTGATCTCCTGGGCATCTGCGCCGATGGGTTGTGTTATTTTTCCGCCGTTTTCAATCACAGCCTCTACAGTTTCTTCCACGCTGTCCATCATTACATAAATGAGCAGACCGGATTGATGCGGTTTTACTTCTGTATTCCACATACCGCTAACCACGCCTACGCCGTCATCAAAAGCGGCACTCCCGTGGTTATCAGTCCTGACAGGCCAGCCAAACACTGCTTCATAAAAATTAGCGGAGACCGGAATATCACTCGCGGGGATCTCGAGGTAACATATTTTGCCGTTGCCGCCGCCGGGATGCTGGTACAGACCCATCACATTGCCGCCGGGATCGCTAAACCAGGCGATCATTTCTGTATCGCTTATAGCTTCCTGCTTAATAATTTTGCAACCCCGGGCAGTTATTTTGGCTACGGTTTCCGCTATGCTGTCAACCATAATGGAAACCATTATGCCCGGTTCGGTAGCGGGTTTACGGTTTAATACCCAGGTACCGCTTACCTCGTTAATGCCGTCATCAAAAGCAATACTGCCATTACCGCGGATACGGATCTTCCAGCCGAAAACTTCCTGGTAGAAGGTCGAAGAGCGTGCGATATCCGTTGCCGGGATCTCTACATAGCATATTTTGCCGTTGCCCAGGGTAGGGCCTGTTGTGTTTTCCATCGTTTTATTTTACAAAATTATCCAAAGCCTGCTGGTCGAATAGCTTTTCAATCAACCAGTGGTGCCCAAAGGGGTCAATGATCTCACCCTGCCGGTAACCATATTCATAATCAGTAACCGGCGATAGCACAACGGCACCCGCCGCCACAGCCTGCTCCACTCCGGCATGTACATCATCAGTTGTTAAACCTATGGTTACCGTTGTACCACCGGCTTTATCCGGACTTAAGCTTTTACTCCCCTCTTCATGGACCCGGAACACAGCATCGTCTATGCTCAATGCTGCTACATGCACCGAACCATCGGGATTATCAAGTCGCCATAATATGGTGGCCCCAAAAGCTTTTTGATAAAACCCCAGGTCAGTCACCCCGCTTTTGATCGCTAACACGGGTACATACAAATTATTAGATTCCATAATTATTCTTTGGTTAATCCCTGTCCTCCAGCATAAATATTTCTTCCAGTGTCTTACCGAATACCCGGGAGATCTTTAATGCCAATACGGTTGAGGGAACATATTTATTACTTTCTATGGTATTGATAGTTTGACGCGATACACCCACCTGTTCAGCCAGGTCGGCCTGGGTAATGTTTTTGATAGCGCGCTCTACGCGTATATTATTTTTCATCTTAGTTCTCCCTCCCTGCCAACCGGTTCAGCCGGTAAATTACCCATCTGAAACGAATGATAAAAAATAACAGCGGCACCCATAAATTCAATTCCATAATATGGTGCACATCATCCAAAAATACCAGGCTGACGATCAGGATAGCATAGTTGACATAAATGGCCCAGCGCAGCGACTCTAACCTGACACTCCATATTTGTTCGTCCTCGATCTTTTCCTTAGCGAAAGCCACCAGAAACAAACCGACCGTCATGAGCAGTATGGTTAGGATAAAGAAAACATGATGGCTGTTAAAAAGATCCTGTGTATGACTCTCTTTCTCATACTTTAAACCCAGGTTATCCCTGAATATTACAACCGGAATGTGAAACAGGAAAAGTCCCCAGCCCAAAAAGCGGCACCAGTATGGAAATAAAAAATGTGCTTTCATAGCGCAAGGGTTCCTTTCATACTTCCATTATTGTGTTTCCACAAAATGTAATTGAACCTTAGCACAAAGAAAAAGGCGATGGTGCCGAGGTTCAGGAACATTACCATCATAAAATCAAAAAAGTAAAAGAAGAAATTTGCCAGCAGCAAAATAGCATAATTTACGTACACCGCTAACTGCATCGATTCCAGCCGTAGCGAGGAAACAAATTCGTCTTCATTTTTTTCTTTGCTGTATCCCCATAGCAATAAGGTTAAAGGCAGAAACAGGAGCATCACATCCAGGCCGGTACCCGACAGGTCCGGGTCGCCTTTGCTGAACCATGTATCCAGGAATAAAAACAGGATCACACACAACAGGGGGATAGAGATCAGTTTACCTATAAATTTGTATGGCCTTTCGGGCAGGTAGTATAGTTTACCAACCTTATACTCGCCATTTTTGTTGTAGCGCAAATAATTATAACGGATAATGAAAATAAGCAACGGGGTAAATAAGTTATAGATTGACATGCCGAAAATATCGGCCAGCGAACCTAATGCATCTTTATCCAGTTTGAGCAGTTCAATAGTTATAGTTGCCAGCAGCCAAACCAGGTAAGCTCCGTAATTGATCAGTACCGCCCAGTACAGGGCATTCTGCCGCATTTTGGTGGTCAGCTCATCCTCCTTCTTTTCCCTGGAGAATGCGATCAATGCTAATCCGGTTATCACCAGCGTTAAAGCCAGCGTTTTGGTCAGGTCCTGATAAAGAGGGCCGTGAAAGTTTGGGCTCCGCGGCCAAACTGATATACCAAGCCCCGGTATTTTATAATCCATGTAAACCACCAAATAGCCCAATACAAAACCAGGCAATGTCAATATCCAGCCCAACCATCTTAATTGGTATGGAAATAAAAAGCGTGTTTTCATTTTTGTAAAGTTTGATTTACCAAATGTAAAATAAACTTTACAAATGTCAAGCATGTTTGACAAAATATTTTTAATATTTTCCAGTGATAAAATTTAAAGCTTATTGACAAAAAGACAAGCAAACTGTATAGATTAAAAGTAATTTTAATTTTTTAGATATAAAGAACTTTAACAATGGTCATCCGGCATATCAAAAGTTAATTTTCGTAACTTTGGGCATAAGACAAAAAGCTGGTTATTAAAAATAAAGGACGCGCAGATAAGTATGAAGAAAAAGTCAAGTTTGACGGTACGTTGGACCAAATGATTAAGATGGCGGGGAGTACTAAGTTGCTGGAGAAGAAAGAGAAGTAGTTTGTTAATTTTAATTAGTTGTTTAAAACTATATTTCAAATGTGCCATAATAGCCTTGAAACAGAGTTTTCCACATTTTTTGTATAGTCTTTTTGAACTCGATTTTCAACCTAAGTTGTTATAATTCAATCGATTGTATTTTATTAGAATTAATAAAAATAATTATTTTTAAGATGCATTATATTACTGTAAATCAATTAGTTATAAAATGTCTCCCTTATTCATGCGGTAGACATTTTAAAGTTTTCCACATTATTTGCAAATATGACAGATTTAACAGGTTCTTCTATTGATAGGCAAAATATCCTTAATCACAAAGACGCAATTGAAAACATTCGTAAATATTTAGGCCTTGATGGAATGTATTTTGAAAATGAATTACGTTTCACAAGACAACAAATTATTGATTTTTACGAGGTAGATAGTTCTACAATAGATAGATATCTTTTTAAAAACATTAAGGAATTAAAGCAAAATGGATATATTATACTAAAAGGAAAATCCCTTGCTGACTTTAAAACCCAATTTGGATCAACATTAAAAGAGGGCTTAAAAGCCCCATCGCTTGGCGTTTTTAATTTTAGAGCGTTCTTGAATTTGGGAATGCTGTTAACAGAAAGTGAGAAAGCTAAGCTTGTTAGAAGTGCGATGCTGGATATAGTTATCGAAACCTTAAATGCAAAAGCCGGAGGATCTACTAAGTATATAAATCAAAGGGACGAGGATTTTTTTGTTGCTATAATAAAAGAACCGCA
This sequence comes from Bacteroidota bacterium, assembly GCA_048498695.1. Lineage (GTDB taxonomy): Bacteria > Bacteroidota > Bacteroidia > Sphingobacteriales > Sphingobacteriaceae > Mucilaginibacter. The sequence continues at coordinate 19,434 of JBEHXM010000018.1, read as the reverse complement.
CTACAGAAAGGATTTTACAAACGCCCTAAACTTATACCTTGAAATGGGGAACTATAAATATTCATTTTTCACAGATGCAATATATAAAGCCATATTTAAGGGGGATGCCATTGAGTACAAACAAATACTACAGTTACAAGAACAAGAAAATATTAGAGATACAATGTACGCTGAGGTTCTTACGCTAATCGCATCTTTTGAAACTGGTATTGCTCATGAAATGAAAAAAAAATATGATGAGTTAAATAGAAGACTTTCCGTATCTGAACTATCTAATTTAATTACAGAATTCTCCAAACATCCATTATATGTTCCTTATATAGAAGATGCTCGAAGTAAAATGGCCAGCAGAGACTATGGATTTAGAAGTATAATTCACAAAAAATTACAATCTTACCTTAAAAGCATTAGCCCCGAAGACTTTGAAAGATTTTTAGGGGACAAAAGCAAAGAGTTGGGAGAACGTATAAAAGAGAACATTGAAGTTTTCGGACGTTTAAAAAACAGATAAGATGGATTTCTTTTACTTCGACACACAACACGCTATTAATGTACATGATGAAATTATAAATACTACAGGTGGACTACCTGGTATTATTAATATAGGTCTTTTAGAAAGCGTATTAGAACATATTCAAAATGATATGTACTATCCGTCCATAGAAGAAAAAGCAACACATCTTTTATTTTCTATAAATAAAAATCACGCTTTTCAAGATGGTAATAAAAGGTCTTCTTTGGCTCTTTCTGCTTACTTTTTAGAAATAAATGGATACTCTTTTGCCATAAAAAAATACATAGTTAATCTTGAAAATATTGTTGTTTCTGTGGCAGATAATTTAATTAACAAAGAATTGCTTACAGAGATTATCGGATCAATAATATATGAAGATGATTATAGCGAAGTATTGAAACTAAAGATATTTAGAGCTTTATCATGAGCATGAAGTATTAGATACAAGTCCTAAAATTGATAAAAAGCAAAAAACGCTTGTCCCATTTGATATATAGTGCCCAATATATTCGACAAAATAATTTTGAGCGATGAATTTTTAATTTTAATACCTTAGCATTAATCAATCTGACCAGACAGTGAAAAAATTAATCATTATAGAAGATGATACGGACGCCCGCGAAATGGTCGCCTTTTTATTTGAGAATAACGGGTACGAAGTAGTACAGTCGGCCAAAGAGCTAAGTGTTGAGGAGATCGTCAAAATAAAACCGCATATCATGATCATTGATTATATGGTTAATGGCGCGCCGGGCAATGATATTTGCATAAAGCTAAAAGAAAACGAGCAAACAGGGCAGATCCCTATTATCCTTTATTCAGCAAATCTGACGGTCGATAAGATCTCGCAAAAAAGTTGCGCCGATGGTTTTATAGCAAAGCCGCTTGGGTTAGAAGATTTTATATACCTGGTGCACAGGATATCTTTGTCATAGCCTCACCCAAAACAAAAATAGCCGGACCTCGCGCCCAGCTATTTTCAATAATTTAATAATTAATTATTCCTATGAGCCCATTTATACGGGCGTTATACCGGGCAGGTTATACTTTAATTCAGGCTTTTCTGAAAACAAAAATAGCCGGACTCTCGCCCGGCCACCTTTGACACTTCACATATTTACCCATGAAGTGTATTGATACGAGTGTTTTATTAATTAGGTTATAAAAAAATTATTTAAGTCGCTGTAAATCTTATTACAACAAAGGAGATCTAAAACTCCAGAATTTATACAGAATTCGTTATTAGTTTCCATTCCCTAACTGATCTAATCTTGAAAAAAATATTGGTCATTGAAAATGACGCGGCTACACTTGAAATAGTAAGTATTTTGCTTGGAAACAGCGGCTATATGGTAATCCCATCAGAAACAGCCTTATCCCTTCAGCAAATATCAAATACAAACCCGAGCCTCGTGATCATTGATTATCTGCTTACCGGTGAATTTGGCAGTGCGTTATGTTCGGAATTAAAAGCCAATGCCAGTACTCAACATATCCCGGTGATCCTGTTTTCGGCCAGTCATCATTTAGAAGAGATCGCCAGTAACAGCCATGCTGATGCATTTATCTCAAAGCCTTTTGACCTTAAAGAATTTTTGCAAATGGTGGGTAAGTTTATTACTTAACTAATTCTATTAAATCAAAGTAGTAGCTTCGGTTAATATCTATTGCGATGAAAGCACCTTTCTTTTGGACACCGCTGAGAATTATGATCGTTATAATTTTGTTCTCTGTTTTAGTATTGTGGTTGATCTATTACGTTATAACCCATACGCCTATTATGTAAGACCACTTCTAATCCAGATAAATATCCAGTAAGCCTTCCGGCAGGTCAACCTGCACAATCCCCTTTACCACATCAATGCCTTTTATAATTTCTTCGTTGAGCGGGAACAGCACCTCGCAATTTTTGTAGGTAACTGTAGCTATCAGTTGCTGGGGCAGCTCCTGTATATTGGTGATACGGCCCAGTTCGCCCTCATCTTCATCCACAGCAATAAAACCCAGCAGGTCCATCAGGGTAAAATCACCGCTTTTCCTTTTGGGCTTTAGCTTGTTTGGCAGGTAAATATCTTTTTTTACCAGTTTAGATGCCTTTTCAATAGTATCCACATCCTCCAGGAAAAGATAAGCCAGGTTATTCGGATGATATTTAACAGATTCAATAAAATAAGGAACCAATTTACCGCCAAGATCGATAAAAACAGCATTGAAATCGATCACGTCCAGGTTATCAAAGTCTACATAAAACTGCAGCTCGCCTTTTAAGCCTTTGGTTTTGATAATACTCCCTATTCTGAAACTATCTTCTATTTTCATTTGAAATGTTCCTATCCTGATCAATCGCCTGTTTGACTCACCCGGTCATCGCTTCGCTTGACCACCCTCTCTGCTGCGCAAAGAGGGTTATTTTATTTTTCTTCACCCCCCCTCTCTGCTATGCAGAGAGGGGGCAGGGGGTGAGTCGACTTGCGAATCGCCCTTAAACAATAATAGCGAAGAACCAGAGGTTGCTTCGCTATTAAATAAGCTCTTATTATCCCGTAGTGTGGGATTACTCTGCTTTTTCTGCTTCAGCAGATGCATCAGCTTCTGGTTTTGCGGCAGGTGTTTCTTCTGCAGCTGGTGCTTCAACTTCAGCGGCTGGTGCTTCTGCAACAGGGGCCTCAGTTTCAACTTCAGCAGCAGGTGCTTCGGTTTCAGCTTCAGCAGCAGGTGCTTCCACTTCTTCTTCGGCAACTTCCACTTCTTCAGCAGGCGGAGTGTTTTTAGCAGCGATAGCTGCGGCTTTTTCTTCTTTTTTCTTAGCTTCAGCAGCTAAGGCAGCCTTGCGTGCATCTTGTTTTGCAGTAGTCAGGCTATCTTTCTTACCGGTGATCTTTCCTTCTTTCTGATCAAGCCATGCCTGAAATTTAGAATCTACTTGTTCTTCGGTCAAAGCGCCTTTTTTAAGGCCGCCCTGTAAATGTTTTTTGTACATCACCCCTTTGTATGACAGGATAGCACGGCAGGTGTCAGTAGGCTGCGCACCGTTGTTTACCCAATCAAGAGTTTTGTCGAAATTAATGTCAATTGTAGCGGGATTAGTGTTTGGGTTGTATGAACCTAAACGCTCAATGAAGCGGCCATCTCGTGGAGCACGCGCATCTGCCACTACGATATAGTAAAAAGGTTTTCCTTTTTTACCATGTCTTTGTAGTCTGATCTTAGTTGCCATTTTTTGTTTTTATGTATTCAACATTATCCCCGGAGTCTCCTTCTGCGGGGATGCAAAGGTAGAAAAATTTATTTTAATTTTTAAATCCTATAAATAATTAAATTATAGGCACTTTTTAAAAATTATTGGCATTTTGCCATCAATTATGACAGACAGGATCCGCATCGCCATTGATATGGACGAGGTGATAGCCGACACCATTGACAAGTTTATTGAACTTTACAAACGCGAACATGACACCCTTATCAGGCTGGACGAAATGGATGGCAAGGAATTTAACGAATTGCTGCCCGAAAAAATAAAGCAAACGTTAAAGCATTATATTCATCAGCCGGGGTTTTTCAGGGACATCAAAGTGATGGAAGGCAGCCAGGAAGTGGTAAAGGCGCTGTGTGATAAATATGATGTTTACATCGTTTCGGCAGCAATGGAATTTCCCAATTCGCTGATCGATAAGTACGACTGGCTGGCTGAGCATTTTCCGTTCATCAGCTGGAAAAATATCATTTTCTGCGGCAACAAAATTGTAAATACACAGATCATGATAGACGACCGTATCCGCAACTTTGCAGGCTTTGACGGGCGTACGCTATTATATTCATCCCCTCATAATCATTTTGTTACCGGGTATGAAAGGGTAAACACCTGGGCCGAAGTGGCTGGGAAATTACTGTGAGGAACGGATCAAGAAACAAGAGTCAAGAGCCAGGAGTTTGGTTTAATAGGATTATCGGCTTTCTGTCTTGATTCTTGACTCTTGGTTCTTGACTCTAAAAAAGTATTAAAAAAAATTTACCTTTATAGGGCTGCCAAATTGTAACCACGATATATGCTAAATGATCTTCTTGCGGCATTAAACGATTGTGTTTGGGCCTTTGATGTAAATACACAGAAATACCTGTTCATTAGTCCGAGCATACTTACCATCACCGGTTACAGCGTTAAAGATTTCCAGCAGGATATTGAACTCTGGAATACCATCATCGACCCGCGCAACAGCGTTGAAACTTTAGCGGTCATCAATAAAAACGATACGGAAGAATGGCAGGAATTTACCTACAGGATAGTAGCCAAAAGCGGGAAAATAAAATGGGTGCATCAAAAAAAACGGCAGCTTACCGATGAGCAAACCGGCCACCGGGTTCAGGTAAGTGTGATCGAGGATGTATCCGATCAAAAACAGGTGAACTTTAATTTACAGGAGTCGTTGGGTGATTTCAGCATGTTGTTCAATAATAATCCCACACCCATGTGGATATATGAACTACCCACGCTGCGTATAATGAAGGTGAACGATGCTGCCCTGCGGCATTACGGCTATACCGAAAAAGAATTCCTGACCATGACCATCCGCGATATAAGGCCGCGGTTTGACCTGGCGAAATTTAACGAATACCTGTATTACAAGGCGATACCCGAAAGCACTCTGAAAGGTTTCAACCATGCGGGTATCTGGAAACATCAAAACAATAAGGGTGAAATTATTTATGCTGAAGTAACCGGTCACGAAATAAAATACGATAACCATAGCTGCCGTATTATTATAGCCACTGATGTTACCGAAAAGGTATTGCAGCAGGAAGACCTGAAGCGCCGCGAGCAATTCCTTACTTCGCTGATTGATTCGCAGACCAATTTTTTAGTACGTATAAATGCCGGTTGCCGGTTTACCTTTGCCAACAAATGGTTTTTTAAAACACTGGGATATAAAAAGACCGATATTACCGGTAAGCCTTTTTCTGTTATTGCATTGCCCGAAGAAAAGGATCTGTGCGAGCAGGCATTTAAAAATTGCATTAAAAATCCGGGGAAAGTGGTTAACCTGAAACATCGCAAACTGGATGCAAAAGGAAACATACAGTGGATAAAATGGGAATTTATAGCCATTGCCGGTGATGACGGCCAGGTATCTGAACTACAGGGTGTGGGTCAGGATGTAACACAAACTGTAGAGATAGAGAAAGAAATTAAAAAGGCATCCGAAAGGCTTAACAGCTTTATTGAAAGTATTACCGATTCGTTTTTCATCGTTAATAACGATTGGAAATTTATCAAGGTAAACAGCGCCTTTGAAAAGTTAACCGGCAAAAGCAGGGATGAGATTTTAGGATCGGTGATATGGGATATTTTCCCGGGCATCATCGCTACTGATTTTGAAGAGGCTTACCGCAAAGCCATGGGAGAAGAGGTAAGTGTACAGTTTATTGAGCATTTTAAGCCTTCGGATAAATGGTTCAATACAACAGTTTATCCTGCCAGCGAGGGTTTAACTGTATTTGTAAGGGATATTACGCATGAGAAACATGCACAGGAAGAAATTATGTGGACAAAAAATAACCTTGAGGCATTGATAAACAATACCGAAGATTTGACCTGGTCAATAAACCGGGATGGCCGGTATGTTTATATGAATAGTGCTTACCGGAAAAAGATAACGGACACCGTAGGTATGGTGCCAAAAGAAGGTGACGATGCTTATGCTCATTCGGGCCAGACGGAAAAAATAAATGAAGAATGGCGTTCCTACTACCAGCGCGCTTTCTCAGGGGAAAGATATATCACCCGGCATGAAAGCCCTGATCCGAAAACCAAAGAGCCTTCTTATTTCGAGGTAAGCTTTAACCCCATTTACCGGGCTAAAAAGGACGAAATTATAGGTGTAGGATGCTTTGCGCGGGATATAACCGAAAGGCTTAAAACTGAGGAGGCCCTGATAGAACAAAATGAACGCCTGAAAAATATTGCTTCCTTAAGCTCGCATGAATTAAGACGACCGGTAGCCAGCATGATCGGTTTATTAAATATCCTCGACAGGGAAAATTTCAGCAATCCCGAAAATGAGCAGATCATGGACCACATGTTTACCGTAACCCAGGAAATAGATGAGGTGATCCGACTGATAGTTAACAAGACTTTTATCGATACGAGGTTCCCTCTTTGAAAGAGTCAGGAATCAAGAGCCAAGAGTCAGAATTTAAAACTTTCTGTCTTGGTTCCTGACTCTTGATTCTTGACTCTATAAAGAAAGCATCTCTACTATCCTTATAATATTAGGATCGATATCAGTATGGTGTTTACAGGCGTGTTCAAAAGGGGTAAAGGCTATTTCGTCATTGATCAGTCCGGCCATATCACCGCTACGGCCTTCTCTTAATGCCTCAACTGCCGCTACGCCTGTGCGACTGGCCAGCACCCTGTCCATACAGGTCGGCCTTCCGCCCCGCTGGATGTGGCCTAATATAGAAACACGGGTATCGTAATGAGGAAATTTCTCTTTTACTTTTCGCCCTATTTCAAAAGCGCCTCCTTCTTCATTTTCGCCTTCGGCGACAATAATGATGCGCGATGTTTTATTCTTGCGGCCATTCTCCAACCTGTCAAAAAGGTTGACCATGCCCAATTTATTTTCAGGGATGATGATATTCTCAGCGCCCGAGGCGATGCCGGTACGTAAAGCGATCATACCTGAGTCGCGGCCCATCACTTCTACAATGAACAGACGGTCGTGCGATTCTGCAGTATCCCTTATCTTATCAATTGCGTTGATGGCGGTGTTGATGGCGGTGTCATATCCTATAGTAAAGTCGGTTCCGCGAAGATCATTATCGATAGTTCCGGGCAGGCCAATAACCGGGAAGTTAAATTCCTCTGCAAAAGCTTTAGCCCCTCTAAAGGTACCGTCGCCACCAATGGCAACCAAAGCATCTACACCGGCTTTTTTTAGCTGGTCATATGCTGCCTGGCGACCTTCTTTTGTCCTGAATTGTTCGCTGCGGGCAGTTTTTAATATAGTACCGCCACGTTGTATTATGTTTGAAACCGATCTTCGGTCCATCGGGAAATAATCACCACTGATCATTCCTTCATAGCCTCTTCTTATGCCGGTAACATTGATATCATAAAATAAAGCTGCGCGCACTACTGCCCTGATGGCAGCATTCATGCCGGGTGCATCACCACCGGAAGTAAAAAGTCCAATATTTTTGATCGTGGCCATTGCTAATACTGGCAAACTACTGTTTGCTTAAAAAAGGTAAACGCAAATATTAATACATTCGTCTTGATGGTGTTATAAGCACACTATCAAAAATCTGCGCGAATTTACACTAATTTTTGGCTCGAAGCTACTTTTTGTACGCTTTGATACCGCTTTCCAGGAATTTTGTATAGCTGGCAATATTATAATCCGCAGGGGAGGGCATAATATCTTTCCCATTTTGATCCTTCAGGAAATTACCATCACTATCCAGCATTACATACAAGGGCTGAGAGTTCGCATTAAACCTTGAGGCTTCCACATCGCTCCATTTTCCGCCAAGCGTAGTGATCTTTTTACCGCTATAGGTTGATACGAATTGTTCCGCTGCCGGTAAGCTTGCTTTATCATCCACCACCAGTTGCAACAGTATGAAATCATCACGCAAGTGTTTAAACACAACCGGATCAGACCATACATTGGTTTCCATTTTGCGGCAGTTCACGCAGTTAAAGCCAGTGAAATCAATAATGATGGGTTTGTGCAATTCTTTGGATACCTGCAATGCCTGGTCATAATCATACCATGCATCCAGTCCGCGGGTCTTTATTCTCAAGTAATTGTTAGCGTATTTTCTTTCCTTAATTGATGATTGCTGTACGGGTGTAGCGGCTGCGGCTGACCCATCAGGTATTTTGGAAAGGTCAAAGTCCTGCGTAGCAGGCGGGGGCAAAAATGCGCTGATCGACTTCAAAGGTGCACCCCACAAACCGGGTATCATGTAAATGACGAAGGCAAATACAATGATTGAAAGAAATAATCTCGGTACTGATAAATGCGGTACATCGCTGTCATGTGAGAACTTGATCTTCCCGATGAGGTATAAACCCAGTAAAAAGCCCAGCGCTATCCATAATGACAGGAATATTTCACGGTCGAACCAGTTCCAGTGATAAGCCAGGTCGACATTCGACAGGAATTTCAAGGCGAAGGCCAGTTCCAAAAAGCCTAAAACCACCTTTACGCTGTTTAACCAACCTCCCGATTTAGGTAATGATTTTAACAGTGAGGGGAATAAAGCAAAAATAGTGAATGGTATAGCCAGGGCCAGCGAAAAACCGAACATACCCATTGCCGGGCCAAGCCGTTCGCCCTTTGACGCTGCATCAACTAGCAGGGTACCAATAATAGGCCCCGTGCACGAAAATGAAACCACCACCAAAGTGGATGCCATGAAAAATATGCCGATCATGCCGCCCCTATCAGAGTTTTGATCCAGCTTATTGGCCAGTGAGCTCGGCAAAACGATCTCGAAAGCACCCAGGAAGGAAATGCCGAAAACCACCAGCAGCAGGAAGAAAAATATATTAAACACACCATTGGTTGACAGGGCATTTAAGGCATCCGATCCAAAAAGGATAGTAATGATCAACCCTAATGCTACATAAATCACGATGATGGATAAACCATAGATCATCGATTTAGCAATTCCGCCTGCCCTTGTACCGCTTCGTTTTGTAAAAAAACTAACTGTTAGGGGAAGTAAAGGATAGATACATGGCAGCAACAAGGCTGTAAAACCACCCAAAAGGCCTTCTATAAAGATCTGCCAAAGTGATTGTGGCATCTTCGGGCTGGATGCCTGTACACTGGCAGGTTTAGCTTTTGCTGCCTCCAGCGCGGCCTTTTTCCTGATGGCAATACTATCTGCAGCAGTTGGGATGTCGGTAAAAGTTACATCGCTGGTTGAAACCGTATCTGTTGACTTTTTTTGTACGGCCTGTGCACTGTTAACGCCGGTAAATGAAAGCACGATCACAGCTATCAAGGCCACTACTATAGCTTTCATGCTATTCTTTGAAGTTATTGATGTCATTTTTCAGCAGTGCTTATTTGGCTAAAGCAACGGTAAAATCAACATCCTCGGGGGGCAAGCACTTTTTGTTATTGCAGGTCATGTATTCCAGCTGACCTTTTATAGCAGTTACATTGGCCGATTTGAGTTTTACTTTTTGCTGGAAGGTCACTGTCTTTTCAAAATAGCTTACGTTCATCTTAAACGCATCTTCGTATTTAGTGGCAGGAGTAGGTTCGGATGTAGTTCCAATGAGGGAATAAGCAGGAGACTTTGCAAAAGTGAACGAAGTTTTGATGGGCCCGCCATCTTTCACAGTTTGCGAATAGATATGCCAGCCATCCTGTATAGTGGCTCTTAATAATATTACTGCTTCATTATTAGGTAATCTTTTAGCCGCATAAGACCATTTTACGGGTGCCTCTATTTGCGCAAATGCGCTGGCACTGATCATCAACACGGTCATCAAAATCAATAATTTTTTCATCTTTTATTTGTTTAAAAATTCTATTCCTTTAAAATTATACTCTTCATCAAGGACGCCATTATTCACAATCAGCAACCCGTCGTCCTTCACATTTTTAATACTGCCCCTGAACACCCGGTTATTTGACTTAAACATTTTATCCTCGTTTAGCCAATATAGTCGTTCTATATACGCTTTCCTTACAAGCTCAAAACGGCCTGCTTTTAAATTAAGATAGGCCGCCTCAATATTTTTACAAATCTCTGATAATAAAAATTTCAAATCATAATCCCTGTGTAAGATTTGTTTTAATGACATTGCATTGGGCACTTCTAACGGGAAACTACCCTGGTTTATATTCAATCCTATGCCAATAACCGAGTTTTTTATCTGGTTACCCTGTAATAAATTTTCTATTAATATTCCGCCAAGCTTACCATCGGCATAATAAATATCATTAGGCCACTTTATTTTTAATTGAGTGCCCAAAAGCGGCTTCAGGGCATTAATTATACCCAAACTAATGGCACGGGTTAAATCAAACTGCTGTGTAACAGGTAAAAAGCCGGGATTTAATAACAGGCTAAAAGTCAGGTTTTTCTCCGGTTCGCTATGCCAGCGGTTTTGCTGCTGGCCCCTGCCTGCATATTGGCTTTCTGCCATAATGACCGTACCTTCGGTTACTGGCTTGGAATTTGACAGTAAATCCTTTAGGAAATTGTTGGTTGAATCAACTTGTTTAAGTGTGATTAAATTTTGTCCAACAAATAATCCTGAAAATATGTTATTTTGCAAAGTAATAATGTGTAAACGTGATCGTTCAAAACTAATTCTTTTTGATGGTAAAAAATAAAGCGTTAAATGAATCCGCTTATGTTTCTGAATTAGCCATATTTGGTATACAGGAAAAAAAGGGAAATGATATTGTTAGGTTAGACCTTCGTAATATATTTAGCTCGGTGACTGATTATTTTGTGGTCTGCCACGCCGATTCATCCACACAGGTAAAAGCTATCGCCAATAGCGTAGAAGAAGAAATTTTTAAAGCAACACAACAGGAACCCTGGCGCAAAGAGGGTCTTGAACATGGCGAATGGATACTGCTGGATTATGTAGATGTAGTAGTGCACATTTTCAGGACCGACAAGCGCGAATATTATGGAGTAGAAGATCTGTGGGGTGATGCCGAAATTAAATTTTATAAAAGCGCGTAAGAAAATCCGTCACAGAACCGGTGAGACAAGCGTCTTCTGCTGTGTCACCCAAATTTTAAAAAATTAACGATCGTATTTTGATCTTGTAAAGAAATGAAAGATAATAAATCAGAGAATCCAAAACCTATCCGGAAAATACCTAATAAAAAAATTGCGCCAAAACCGCCGAGGTTCAATATTATGTGGCTTTATGCCATTGTTATACTGGTGCTGCTTGGTGTTGGCTATTTATCCAGCAATAATGTTGTAAAAACGATCAGCTATCAATTTTTTGATTCCAACATATTAAAACAGCATGATGCCGAAAAACTGGTGGCCTACAAAAATGGCGACCTGGTGGTAGTAGAGGTTTATATTAAGAAGGATAGCCTTCAGAAAAAACCACAATATTCTGATGTAAGGGAACAAAAATCTATTACCGGTACCAACAGCAGCGGCCCGCAGTACCAGTTTACTGATGCGTCTTACGAAAGCCTGAAACAAACAGTAACTAATGCTGAAAAAGACCTGCCTGATTCAGAGAAGACCCCTATAGAATTTACCCAGCACGAAAGTATATTAGGTAACTGGCTGGTGCAGGGCATTATTATGGTGGTATTATTTGCTGCCGTATGGATATTCATTATGCGCCGCATGTCAGGTGGCAGCGGCGGCGGTCCGGGCGGACAGATATTCAATATCGGTAAATCAAAAGCTACCCTGTTTGATAAAGAAGCGCAGGTATCGGTTACTTTTAATGATGTTGCCGGTTTGGAAGAAGCCAAGCAGGAAGTAATGGAAATTGTGGATTTCCTCAAAAATCCTAAAAAATATACCAACCTGGGTGGTAAGATCCCTAAGGGTGCCTTATTGATCGGCTCGCCGGGTACGGGTAAAACCTTGCTGGCAAAAGCTGTGGCAGGTGAAGCGCAGGTGCCATTCTTCTCACTGTCGGGTTCCGACTTTGTGGAGATGTTTGTGGGTGTGGGTGCATCACGTGTGCGCGACTTGTTCCGCCAGGCAAAAGATAAAGCGCCATGTATCATTTTTATTGACGAAATAGACGCCATTGGCCGTGCCCGTGGTAAAAACAATATCGTTGGTGGTAATGACGAACGCGAAAACACCCTGAACCAGTTGCTGGTTGAAATGGATGGTTTCGGTACCGATTCAGGTATCATCATCTTAGCTGCAACTAACCGCCCGGATGTATTAGACTCCGCTTTGTTACGTCCGGGACGTTTTGACCGCCAGGTTTCTATAGATAAACCCGATCTGATCGGTCGCGAGCAGATATTCAAAGTACACCTGAAACCGGTTAAGTTAGCCGAAGGTGTTGATGCTAAAAAACTATCTGCACAAACCCCGGGATTTGCGGGTGCCGAAATTGCCAACGTTTGTAACGAAGCAGCCCTGATAGCTGCCCGTAAGAACAAGGAAGCAGTTGACATGCAGGATTTCCAGGATGCAATTGACCGGGTTATCGGTGGTTTGGAGAAAAAGAACAAGATCATATCTCCGGAAGAAAAACGCATAGTGGCTTTCCACGAAGCAGGCCATGCCATTGCAGGCTGGTTCCTTGAACATGCCGATCCGCTGGTTAAAGTCTCTATCGTTCCGCGTGGTGTTGCCGCTTTGGGTTATGCTCAATATCTGCCAAAAGAGCAGTTTTTATATACTACCGAACAATTAGAAGATGGCATGTGTATGACGCTTGGCGGACGTGTTGCAGAAGATATTACCTTCAGCAAAATATCAACCGGCGCACAGAATGACCTGGAGCGTATAACCAAACTGGCTTATGCCATGGTAACTATTTATGGCATGAATGATAAGGTGGGTAATATCTCCTTTAATGATACGCAGGGTGAGTACCAGTTCAACAAGCCTTATTCTGAAAAAACATCAGAACTGATAGATCATGAAGTGCGTGAGCAGATCAATAAGATGTATGACCGTACTAAAAAGCTATTGACTGACAACCGGGAAGGCCTGATCAAATTAGCTGACAAGCTTTTGGAAAAAGAAATACTGTTCCAGTCAGACCTTGAAGAGATCCTGGGCAAACGTCCGTTTGACCACCGCACCACTTATGACGAGTTTGTAAATGGTACCGAAGAGTCAAACCAGGAGGCTGCGGCCAGTAACCTGGTACATGAAGGCGTTGCTGACCACTCGGGAACATTCAAAAGAAATCCGGAAGAAAAAGAAGCAAAAAAAAGCAGTAAAGAATAATTTTAAGCGGAAAGCTAAAAGCACAAAGACCAAAGCTAAAATGTCTTTCTGCTTTTAGCTTTTGGCTTTTAGCTCCAAAAATGAGGGATAACACCACATCAAAAGAAAAATTGCTTAAAAAGGTACGCAAGGCCTTGCTTGAGAAAAGGGACAATCCTTATCCAAACCTGGAGGACCTACCGCATTATCCCCCCAATGATGAGTTATTAGAAGTAATTTTTGCCCAGGAATTTACCGCAGTATCAGGCCAATTCGTTTTTTGTGAAGACGAGTTGCAGTTTATCGAAAACCTGCTCAACCTCGCCGATCAGCATAAATGGCATAAGATATATTGCTGGGAACATGCTTTACAGGAGATATTGACCCGGTACGATTACCCGTTTTTTGAAACCGACAAAGATTTTGACCAAGCCGAGGTCGGGCTAACCTTATGTGAAGCTCTTATTGCACGTAATGGCAGCATCTTGTTGTCCAGCGCAGGCATGGCTGGCCGCCGCTTAAGTATTTATCCACCTGTCCATATTGTTTTAGCTTATACTTCGCAATTAGTACCTGATCTTAAAGACGGTTTTAAGCTGATAAAAACCAAATTCGGCAATCAATTACCATCCATGATCAGCACGGTAACCGGCCCAAGCCGTACCGCTGATATTGAGAAAACTCTTGTTTTAGGAGCTCACGGTCCGAAAGAGCTTTTTGTATTTCTGTTAGATGGGTAAAGTATACTCGGATGCGGCCTATTTTAAAGCAATACTCTTTCCTGGTTTTACTATTTACATCTATGAAAATACCGTTAAAACACGGTAAATAATTTCATTCTATTGATTGTATATTGGAGACTTATTTTTAAAAACCCTAAATTTAAAACTATGGCCTCTATTATCGACCCTGACCTGGCTAAGAGCCTGATCGACGAATTTCAGCAACGTAACAGCTCCTCTACCGGACCACATTTAACAACACCAGACGGATCTTTTATTAATGGGTACTTTGTTGACCGGGAAAGCTTAGAAAGCATCTTAAGCGACCCAAAGGTTGTTGGAGTAAGTTTGCAATACGCTAAACATCCGGATTTTACAGGCAAGGATGATAACATATTTACGATAATACTGGTAGGTGCTGTTCCTAACACCGACCCCGGCGCAACCTCTCCGTACAAAAGCAGCGGCAAGCAATTTGATAAACTGCCGCCGTGCCCGCCAAACTGTACTACCTGGTGTAATTAAACGATGGAAAACATAATTACAGCTTTATCTCTCGTCGTCGCAATAATAGGTCTGGTCCGCTTCAAAAAGCTGACCAGGCCTTTTAAACTATTAGTCTTATGGCAGCTGATAGATTTCCTGATTGATTCTTCCAATCAATTATGTATACACATTTATAAAAATAACGCTCTACTGACGCATGTTCAAACCATTGTTGAATACGTTTCATATGCCGTTATTTATTACTATTTGATTAAAAGCAAGCGCATTAAGATATTCATACTGGGCTCCATTGCCGTATTATTCGTTTTCTTTATTATCAATGGTTGTTATTTACAGCCTTTCACCAAAACATTTCCTACGAATGTGATCATGCCTGCCGAAATAATATATGTAATATTTTCCATCCTGCTATTTAAACAAATGCTGCAATACCCGGTCCAGGTGAACATCATGAAACAAAGTGTTTTTTGGTTTAATACTGCTATGTTATTTTTTTCGACAACGATGTTTCTGAACTTAGGCCTCATGAACTATTATGGTTTACATCATAAGAGTATGGCAGTAATTCTTCTTTTTTGGTATAGTATAGATGTTATTTTCAGCGTACTTTTAGTCCTTGCTATTTTAAATGATAATAAGGACGACGTAAGCAGTAATGGCTCAAAGTAATATCAATATACAGGATGATAATGTTGGTTTAGTAGTTGTAGTAACCGGCTTATTTTTTGCATTTCTTGTATGCTCGGTCGTGTATTTTGTTGTTTTATACCGGAACAGGCAACTGCGAAACAAAAAAGAACAGGAGGAGCTTCATGCAGCTTTTCACCAGGAATTACTGAAAACTCAATTAGAAGTTCAGGAGCAAACCTTAAATTATATTAGCACCGAAATACATGATAATATTACGCAGGTATTATCTTTTGTAAAATTAACCCTTGCCAACATAGCTTTATCAGCTGAAGGCGAAAAAAAATCGAAAATAAATGAAAGCCGGGAGCTGGTTTCTCAAACCATTACCGACCTGCGGGATCTTTCTAAAAGCCTGAGTTTTGAGCACATTACCTCGCTTGGATTAGCACAAACTATTGAAAAAGAAGTTGAAAGAATCAACAAAAGCGGGCTGCTTCATGTTTCGTTTTCTAAAGAAGGTGACATCTATTCATTGGGAGAACAGCGTGAACTGGTTCTGTTCAGGATATTCCAGGAAACTTTAAATAATACCCTTAAACATTCGGGCGCCAAACATTTTAAAATCGTATTGCAATATCGTTCCGATTTGTTTAATTTAACACTCGAAGATGACGGTTCTGGTTTTTCTGCCGAAACAATTGATAATAAGCACGGATCTGGACTAAGAAACATAGAAAACAGGGCAACTTTAATAGGAGGTGAGGCAATAATACAAAGCGCTCCGGCTAAAGGTTGCCGTGTTGCGATTGCACTAAACCCACAAAAACTACAATTTGACCCCAATGGAGGAACCCATCCGGATAGCTTTAGTTGATGATCATCGTTTATTCAGGAGCGGCATCGCTTCTCTCATTGATAATTTTGATAGTTATAATATCATTTTTGAAGCCGGCGACGGTGAGGAGATGATACGTAAGATCAACCCCAAATTAAAACCCAATATTATACTGCTGGATATAAGTATGCCTAAAATGAATGGCATTAATACAGCGCGCTGGCTACGCGATAATCATCCGGATATCTATATTATTGTACTGTCCATGTTTGAGGATGCCGAAAAGGTACTGACAATGGTAAGGATGGGTGTAAAAGGTTACCTGCTTAAAGATGCTGAACCTTATGAATTTGAAGAGGCTTTGCATAAAGTTTCGTTAGGTGAAGTATATTATCCTGAGTTTGTCACCCGCCACCTGGTAGACAGCATTAATACCGATTTCAACCTGGCCAAATTGAACAGCCGTGAAGTTGAGTTTTTAAAATTAGCTGCCTCTGAGCTTACTTATAAAGAAATTGCCGATCATATGTGCATCAGCTCGCGTACAGTCGATGGTTACCGTGATCAGCTTTTCGAGAAATTGCAGATAAAAAGCCGCATCGGATTAGTGCTTTATGCCATAAAACATAAATTAATTGATTTGTAAATTGCTAAAAATATTAGCAATTTTGTTTTATGTCACATGAGGAAAATGAAGAGTTTTTTAAGGGCCGGGGTGCGCAGGTAAATACCCATAACAAGTTTCTGAAAAACAAATATGTGCTGGAGCATATCGAGGGACTGGACGAGCCTTTGCTCGAAAACACAGCTACGCAAATATTTGAAGAGAACCCCAAAAAGATAGTCAGCGAATCCAATAGTCCTGATCTGAGCCACATGTATTCCATTAACCCCTACCAGGGTTGTGAACATGGCTGTATCTATTGCTACGCGCGTAATACGCATGAGTATTATGGATTCAGCGCAGGGTTGGATTTTGAGCGAAAGATCATCGTAAAGCGCAATGCCGCCGAATTACTTGAACAATATTTTAATAAAAAGAACTACCAGCCGGTATGTATCCTGTTATCAGGCAACACGGATTGTTACCAGCCGATGGAGCGCAAACTGAAAATAACCCGTTCGTTGCTACAGATTTTTCTCCGCTATAAAAACCCCGTAAGCATCATCACTAAAAACAATGTCATCCTCCGCGACCTGGATATTTTAAGTGAGTTAGGGAAGATGAACCTGGTGCACGTAAATGTATCCATTACCTCGCTTAATGAACAGCTGAGGCAAAAGTTAGAACCACGTACAGTAACAGCTACCGGCAGGCTTGCCGTGATCCAGAAGCTGACCGAACAAGGCATACCTGTAAGGGTAATGGCCGCCCCAATTATCCCCGGACTAAACAGCAGCGAAGTGCCGGCCATCATCAAGGCCGCAGCCGACCGTGGCGCATTATCTGCAGGCTTTACTATCGTAAGGCTCAACGGCAGCATTGCTGAAATATTTAGTGACTGGATACACAAGGCTTTCCCGGATAGTGCCGAGAAAGTGCTCAACATGATCAAAGCCTGCCATGATGGTAAGTTGAATGACAGTGATTTTGGGCGGCGCATGAGCGGCGATGGCAGTATAGCTGAATCTATTCACCAAATGTTCCGCATGGCGATGAACCGCTTTATGGCCGGGCGCGAAATGCCGGAGTTTGATTATACTTTATTTTTGCCGAAGGGCGGGAAGCAGACGAGCATGTTTTGAACAAGCTCAAGGGTTTTAAAGATTAATGGAACTTTATTATTTATATTTAAACATGAAAACCCTTGTCACAATATTATTCATGCTAATCTTAAGTTATGAAAGCAAGGCTCAAACTGATACAATTTCCGCAACTGATAAAAGGGTCAACGATAAAATTCAGGAACTTAGAAATGATAGAGTTGATACAATAATATGCTATTATATAAACTGTATTGGTAGTGAGATAAGTATTAAGAATGATTCTTGCGTTGCTTATGCCATTAAATACTTATTATGGTCAAACCATGGAAACCATTACATTCAGAGATTTGATGAATGCAAAGAGCACGGTGTCTCTGAAACAAGTAAAACCGTTTTTTTATTATTGAAAAATAATTATTCTGAAATCAAAATCAGAAAAATTAAGTACCCCAAATTTACATTTAAAGAAAACGGTAAGCCAAAAACTTATTATTCTTTTATAGATCACAGCTGTCATAATATATTTGAAATTCATGCAGGTAACGAAATTCTAAAAAAGGATATTGATGATTTCGCTTTAGAAACTAAGTATGATGAGAAGAAACATGTAAATAAGAGATTTTATTCCAACAAAAAATCAATTTTAAATAAATTGAAGATATTGGTTGAGTATGATGTGAGTGCGTATAACAAAACCCGTTAAACAAAAAAAGCGCCTTCAGGGCGCTTTTCTATGTATATCATATTGGAATTAAACTGTCTCTGCTTCCAAAGCCATTTGCTCGTCAACCAAAATACGTCCACAATGTTCGCAAACAATGATCTTTTTGCGCTGACGGATATCCGACTGGCGCTGTGGCGGGATCTGGTTAAAGCATCCTGAACATGAATCGCGCTGGATGGTTACTACGGCCAGGCCATTTTTAGCATTGCCGCGCAAACGGTTGTAAGCGATCAGCAAACGCTCTTCGATATTTTTGGTTGCCGAATCAGCCTGTGCGGTTAATTCATTTTCTTCTTTCTGAGTTTCAGCAGTGATGGTTCCTAACTCTGCTTTTTTTGCATCAAGGTCGCTTTTACGGCCTTCCAGGTCGGCCAATGCTTTTTCGTAGATCTGGGTTTTTGAGGTGATCTCGTACCCAAACTCTTTTATCTTCTTTTCGCTCACCTGAATATCCAGGCCCTGTATCTCTATCTCTTTTGAAATAGCATCATACTCACGGTTATTTTTTACTTCGTTCAGCTGGGTTTCGTATTTTTTGATATTACCCTGCGAATCCTTTATCAGGTTTTTGCGGGTTACAATATCATCTTCCAGGTCATCCAGTTCGCTTTTTATTTTTTGAATACGGGTTTCCAATCCTTCAACATCATCTTCCAGGTCGGCTACTTCCATAGGTAATTCACCTCTTACCTGGCGAATTTTATCAATCTTGGTGTGGATGGTTTGTAGTTCGTATAAAGCTTTTAGCTTCTGTTCTACGGTTTGTTCCATTAAATAAAATATTTGACGGGGTTTGTATTAATTTCTGTTAAACGGACGGCAAAGTTAGTGAATTTATTTTGAATTATTTCACATAATAAATGCTGTGTAAACT
>JBEHXM010000017.1:0-49338 GCA_048498695.1 Bacteroidota bacterium | reverse complement strand
TTGCTGAAAGTATACGTATCCGTGTATCGGCCACCTATACGGCTTACAAAAAATAAAATCACTCACAATAAATACTCCTGTTATGAAAAGAATAATAACCGTTTTAGCATTCCTGGTTTTGGCTACAAGCTTAAAGGCGCAGCAAACTGATAACTCAAAAAAAGGCGCCCAAAAGGAATCGTCAACAGATTCATTGATGAACTCGCTGAATAGTGATGATAAGAAACAAGATGTACTGGCTGCATTTAAAGCCACGCGGCTGATATTATCGCCTACAACTGAAACGGTAAAAAAGAATAACCTGAACTTCCTGGTGATACACCGTTTTGGTGATATCGGCACTTCTTCAGGCGGCGGCCAAACATTTTTTGGTCTTGACGCGGTGAATGACGTGTATATCGGGTTTGAGTACGGCCTTTCAGATAACCTTAACGTTAGCCTTGGCCGCAGCACTGTAGGACAATTGGCAGAAGTAGGGCTAAAATATGCGGTATTGCATCAAACGGTTGACAACAGCTCGCCTATAGCAATAACCCTGCTCGGCGATTTCGGATTAAGGCCGTACCAGAACTTTGCTACCTTCAGCGACCGTCTGTCGTACCTGGGCCAGGTAATTCTTTCACGCAAATTCTCTTCATCATTCTCGTTTCAGGTATCGCCTATATATGTTTATGATAATTTACCTATACCAGATCCCGCTGCTGAGCAAGGCTTTTTCTCCCTGTCAGGCGCTGCCCGTTATAAAGTAACGAGGCACATGAGCCTGGTGGTCGACTACCAGCACCCATTCTCTAATTTCAGAACAGGGGCCAATGGTTACTCAGATCCCTTGGGTTTTGGTATCGAGGTAGAGACTGGCGGCCACGTATTTACATTGAATGTTACTAACGGCAGATCTATTTCCGAGATCAATTCCTTAAGCGCTTCAAAGGCTGATTATGGAAGGGGAGAATACAGGTTAGGCTTTACAATTTCACGCATGTTTGACTTCGGCCATCGGGATAAGCAAAAATATTAGTAGCTTCACCGGATGGAAAGACAGGAATTTATCTCAAAACTGGGTGTAGGGTTGGTGGCTGTATGCGCGGGTTGTAGCCTGGTATCATGTGGTTCCAAAAGTAACGACCCCTCAGTAGGCGGGGCGACACCACCACCGGCAAAAGGCACAGGTAATTTATTTACACTCAATCTTGACAACGACCTTAAGGACATTGGCCAATCAACCGTAACACAGGGTGTGATAGTGGTTAGGGTAGCAGCAGGCAATATGGCAGATGCTTTTACCGCAGTGCAGGTATCCTGTACGCATCGTGGCACTGCAATAGGATATAATACCGGTCAGAAGATATTTATATGCCCGGCACATGGCAGCGAATTCAGTCAAACCGGGACGGTAGTAAAGGGTCCTGCATCAGCAGCCCTGCAAAAATATAATGTGACAATTGACGGCAGCACGCTGACCGTTTCTGCGTAATATTTTTGTTTCAAATGATAATTGAACCAGGTGTACAGTATACACCCGGTTTTTTATTTTTTAACTGCCTGTATTCCAGGCAGAACGGCTTTGATCTCAATAAATCACCCTATTCTTTTTTTTATAACCTTTTCTACGCTGTTTTCGTATAAAAGCTTGCGATAATGTATTTAATAATTTATGTAAGGCATAATATGCCGTGTTGGAGGGAGGGTATTGTCGGTTTTACGTTAAAAGAATACAACCTATCAAATTAAACTGGTTTAAAAAATAATTCTAAGAGTATCTTAAAATTATATATGAGAAAATATTGCCCCCGCTTTTTAGCCGCATTCTTTTTTATATTGATGTTTCATAGGGTATTTGCCCAGGCGCCCGTTATTTCTTATCCGAATAATCCAACCACGCCGACGTATGTTTATACAGCCGGATCTGCTATCAGCCCATTAAATATCAACAACTCAGGAGGTGCTGTTACAGCAAATTCGCTCACTACTTTCTCAACAAACCCTACCGGACAACCTTATGGGATAGCTTATGATCCTACAACCGGTGATATCATAACAGATGATTTTACCAATGGTAATGTTTACAGGTATTCGCCATCAGGGGTATTGCTTAATACCTACAGTGCTTCCATTGCTAACGGCGGTCCGAAAGATATCGTCGTTGATAATTCAGGGAACATTTTCGTAGCAAACGGAGTTGGGGCTAATATCGTAAAGATCACTCCATCAGGCACTACTACAACTATATCGGCAACCGGCACCCCGTTTAATCAGCCTGATGGTATGACCATTGACCGGACAACCGGCATTATTTATATTGCAGACCAGGGTACCAACGCTGTCTATTCGATAGCTTCGGGGGCTACTACAGCAACCGTTTATAAAAGTGGTTTTACTAACGCTTACGGGGTCACCGTAAATAGCAGTACAGGGGTAGTTTATGTATCTGAATATACCCCGCAGGCTGATATTAAGCAAATAGCACCGGGAACCAAAACGGTTACCACTTTCATAAGCAAAGCAGCCGGTGGTTTTACCGATCTGCGTAACCTTGACATTGATGCAGCCGGCAACCTGTTTGTAGCTAACTATGGCAACAATTCTATCGATGAATTTAGTCCGACAGGAGTATTTTTAGGTCATATTGTTACAGGCTTAAACCAGCCAAGAGCTACTGCTGAAGACGTTTTCGGGAATTTATACATTGCTAACAGCGGAGGCGGTAACGTTAAAGAATATTCTACTGCTTATTACTCCATCAACATACCGCTGCCTGCAGGTATGAGTTTTAATACTACAACGGGACAGATTACCGGGACCCCCACAGTAACATCGCCTACAACAGTTTACACAGTAGTAGGTCATAATGCTAGCGGCTCTGGTTACACTACGGTAACTATAACCGTAAACCCTACTGCTCCAACAGGCACTGGCGATGTAACTTGCGGTGCAGGTGTGGTAACACTCACAGCAACCGGTGGGTATCCGACGGGAGGTACCTATAGCTGGTATGCAGCCTCTACAGGCGGTTCGGCTTTGGCTACAGGTGCATCTTATAGTCCTTCAATAAGTGCAACAACAACTTATTATCTGTCTTACACACAAGGCGGGGTATCCTGTGCGACGCGTGTTCCGGTGGTTGGAACGGTAGGGGCAAACCCTGTTATATCTGTAGCGCCAACTACATCCGGCTCTTATTATTTTTCTTATGGTTTTACTGGCGGTAGTGTTTCAGATATTGCGGGAAGCAATAACGGTACACTGCGAAATGCACCAACAATCACCACAGATCGTTATGGCGCAGCTAATGCCTATAGTTTTGCAAGCAGCAGCAGCCAATATATCAGCACCGCCACATCTTACGCATCGCCCGGACCTCAAACTTTTTCTATCAGTGTGTGGTTCCAAACCACTTCATCAGGATATCTTGTCGGTTTTGGCAGCAGTCAGACCGGGAATAGCACTAATATAGATCGTGTGCTTTATGTAGCTTCAAACGGGCGGGTATGCTTCGGATTGAAGCCGGGGGGAACTAAGAAAACTTTAAGTACGATATCTGCTTATAACGATGGCGGCTGGCATCACGCTGTGGTAACCTTTTCAGTCGCTAATGGGAGTAATATATATATTGATGGTGCACTTGCGGCCTCCGATCCTACCATGAACGCTGTATTCTCTACGGCCGGTTACTGGCGCATAGCTCACGATATTGCATTAACAGGCTGGGCAAATGCACCCGCTTCGGCTTATTTCAACGGAGCATTAGACGACATAGCAGTGGCCAATACTGAGTTGACCACAGCGCAGATAAATGTATTGTATGGCGCTGGCAGCAGTGCAGTGTTTTGCCCGGGCAATCCGCTTTCGCTTACCGTAAATACGGTAGCTGGTGCTACTTATTCGTGGGTTGGACCGGCAGGTAGTGGCTTTACATCAACCTCACAAAACCCAACTGTGCCGGCAGCAAATGCTATTGCCGGTATTTATGAGTGTACAGTAACAGCGGCCTCCGGTTGTACATCTATTATAGATGTAACTGCCCCGTCAAACGTGATAACCTATACATGGTCTGGCGCGGCAGGCACTACCAATCCCACAACAGCAGGCAACTGGGACCAATTGCCGCTCTTTACCAGTACATCAAATTTAGTGATCCCCACAGGGCTGAGTAAATACCCCGTGCTTACCGCAAATGAAAGTGTATGGGGTTTGACCGTTGCCAGCGGTGCTTCTTTTAGTTTAGGTGGTTTTACGCTCAGCATGGGATGTAATATCATTAATAATGCCAGCACAGGAGGTACCGGTATACTTTATGGTTCCAATAATGCATCGGCCATTACCTGGAACGGAACACTGGCGGCTCAAAGCTATACGGGTACCAACACACCCAATACGGCGCAATTAGGTACCATGACCGTTAATAATTCAGCAGCAGGAACCGTAACCATTAAAGGCGGTCCTTTGGATATTTATAGTTTGCTTACAATGACCAAAGGTAACCTGACTGTGGGTTCTTCCCCGGCTGCATTAACTTTAAAAAGTACAGCAACACAAACGGCAAATGTGGGGATAGTCCCGCCGGCATGTACCATATCAGGCAATGTGAGCGTTGAACGTTTTATCCAGGGGAGCAATAGCGGCCCTACTCCTGATATAAGCAAGCGTGGTTATAGGTTAATTTCATCTGCTGTTTATACAGGTACAGACCCAACATCAGGAGCGCATGTGTTTGATGTGCAGTATTTAACAAACAGTGTATATGTTTCGGGCCCGGGTACCGGCTTCAATGTAACCACCACAACTAATCCTTCGCTTTATTTGTTCAGGGAGGATAATATTCCGCCACTCTCAAATAGCACCCTTTTCCGTACGGAATATAATTGGAAAGGTATAGACCAGATCAATAACGTTCCCGCTTATAATATTGCTACACAATCAAAAGCTAACAAAACAAACGTACCCGATACCACCACCACTATACCTGTTGGTAATGGTGTGCTGTTCTTTTTCAGGGGTAACAAAAACCCCGGCGGGAATGGCAGTACTTCGGGCACTCAGTTAATAGCCCCCTTTAATTACCCGGATGATGTCACTTTAACCCAGGTAGGCACTTTAAATACAGGCACTGTTAATGTGCGGGAGTGGTATGCAAATGCTGCACAGGGTAATAAGTTTTCATATACTTCAGGCTGGGTAGGCTATGGCACCGCATCACTAACCGGCGGTTACACTTTTGTGGGCAACCCATACGCTTCAACCATTAACTGGGAAAAGTATAACCGCAACGGAACAAACTCTACCATTTACGGAACAGTAGCAACCACCATATGGGTGTTTAATGAGGCCAGTAAGCAATACCAGGCTTATACGCAAAAATCATCAGTCACTTCAGTTGCAGATACCACTACCACTGTAAATTTTGGTACAGGTTCAGCAAGTAATATGATCGCCAGCGGGCAGGGGTTTTTTGTAAAGGCAACTGCTACAGGCCAAACCCTGTCTTTTAGGGAAGCTGCTAAAACAACTACGCAGCCAACGGCGGCTAATCTGCATAACCTGATGGGTAGGCCCAAAGAGTTTGTTACCGCGCCTGAACCATCGCTGCGCCTTCAATTGCAAAAAGATTCTGTTAATAACGACGATATCCTGATCAGGCTGAATAGCCAGGCCAGCAGCAAGTTTGCGAATAGTGAGGATGCAGAAGACCTGGGCGGCAGCGGTGCCCTTGAAAGTTTGTCTGCTTATTCTTCAGATAGTGTTGCCGTATGTATTGATAAGGTTCCTTTTCCCGACAGGCAGCAGCAGGTAATTCCATTAAATACTGATGCGACCGCATCGGGAACGTATAAACTGGTCAGCACGGAGTTGAACAGTCTTCCGGCGTTTTATGAAATGTGGCTAAAAGATGCCCTTAACAACGATTCATTAAAACTCGCCCCAAATGTTGCTTACCAGTTCACTATTGACAAAAACAACCCCGCGACTTTTGGACATAAACGATTTACGGTAGTCATCCGTCAAAACCAGGATTTTGCTTACAAATTGCTGGACTTTACCGCAGGTAAGTCAGGCAACACCCGGCAGGTACAACTGGTATGGAAAACACAGAACGAACAAAACTACACTTACTTTACAGTACAGCGCAGTACCGATAACGGAAAGACATTTGATGTGATCGGGGGATTTCAGGCAACGGGCGATGGTACTTACAGCCTGCTGGACAAAAATCCGCATATAGGGCAAAATCTTTACCGCCTGAAACAGGTTGATATTAGCGATAGTGTTAATTACTCAAAATTAATTGATATACAATATACCGACCTCGGTAATAAAAATGCCGAACGGGTACGTGTTTATCCAAATCCAGCGCTGAATACCATTAATGTGGCAATAGCCACCGATATTGTGACGAACCCGCCTTATATCATCCAGATCACCAATAGTTCGGGGTTAATGGTCAAACAGGTAACCTCGGCACAGGCCGACTGGCAATCAAGTGTTGCCGGATTGCAACCCGGTACCTATATAGTTAAAGTTCACAATAAGGCTGATAACTCCTTTATTGGCGATACCAAGTTTGTGAAATTGTAAAATAAACTTTATTTACTTCATATAACTGCAAGGGCTTCATGAGAATGAGGCTCTTGTTGTTTTGTGTTTATTTTAACATTAAATATTAATTAATCTTATGCAGAACAATTATTGCATTTAATTCCTTATAGTAAAATATAGTGTTTGTGCAGAGTTGAAATATGCTATTATTTAATTTTTACTTAATTTTTTGTTTAATATAAATTAGAATAATAAGCAACGCATGGACGAATAATTCTACTCGCCTTATGTTTTGTAGTAACGATTTTTTTTAGTTCCTAAAAAAGCACCCGTTCTATGAAAAACCTAACAAAAACCTTCTTACCCATTTGGGTCTTATTACTTTTAGAACTAAACAATGCCTACGCGGCATACACCTACACATGGACAGGCAATGTATCGGGGGTATGGGAAACGCCCGGTAACTGGACCAGGACAGGAACAGGCGGAACCAGTGTCAATTATCCCGGCGAAAATGCGTCCATTTCAGATATCGTACAAATAGGGGTCGGGTGTCATTTACAGGTCAGCCGGTTCTGTCAACCCCGGTTAGGATAGCCAGTCTTACTATCGGCACAACTACACCGGCTACTTTAACAATAAATGCTTCTTTAACGGTTGATGGTTCGATCACTCAAAATAACAACAGTAAAGCGGGGGGAATAATCACCAACCTGGCAGGCTCAGGAAATATAACATGTACTAATTTTGTCCTGGGAGACGCTACCGTGCCGCCCGTACCAACAGGTGGAGCGGGTTTAACAAATGCAGCATACCTTGCCACCCTGAATTTCAGTTCGTTGAACCTTACAATTACTAATAATTTGTTGTTAAGAACAACGTCTAATTCCGCATTCTTATCACTTACAACATACTCAAGTAATGTCAATAATCCAGTTTTTAATTTTAAGAGCGGAACGATCTCTGTCGGCAATCAATTGAAAACGAGTGATCTGATTGATGCTAACACAGGTGGATTTACATTTGCTGGTCTCACATTCACCCCTGTATCAAGCAGCGCCCAGTTTTTAATGAACCCTGCAGCAGGTAATACTTCAACCCTTATTTTAAATGGATCAATCCCGCTTGCCCTGGATGTTAACGCAGGGTATGCTGACTTTTATGGAACAGCAGGAGGAACATCCGTTGTAAACTATGGCGGCACTGTTAACCAGGAAGTATATACCACTTCTGCACCTTTCAGTTCCACATCAAGGCTGTCAGGCGCATTAACAGGATTGGACAGGACACCAGTTATGTATCAAAATATTGTTTTTTCAGGTACGGCTATAAAAACTGCTGATGCCGGAACATTAGCCGCAGCAGGCAATCTCACTATTTCGCCCTCAAGCACCGAAACAGTTGATTTTGCTACCAACAGCCCGATAGTTACGGTTGGGGGCAACTTTGTATCAAATACCGGGGCTACACTCAGCCAGGGTGGCACTGGCACCATGAGCATTACCGGAACATCCAATAATGCGGGCACTATCAATCAAACCGGTAGCGGTAACATTACTTTTACAGGTGCGCTGAATAATTCTGCATCAGCAGCTCTTATAGCCCAAACCGGTACAGGCGGAATTATTGCGTCGTCAATAGCTAATGCAGGCACCATTAGCCAGGGTAGCGGTACTATCGGGAGCATTACAATCTCGGCAGGTTTAACAAATACCGGCACGGTAACCCAAACTACAGGTGGTATCTCCGTTGGTACCAATCTTTCAAATTCAGGCACGCTGACCCTCGGCTCGGCCAATCTTACGGTCACCGGTAACTACACCAACAGCGGAACCTATACACAGGGCACGGGTACAACATTATTCAATGGTGCATCAGCCGAAATATTGCAGGGAGGCAGCGGCACAGGTACTGTATTTAAAAAGGTAAGTTTCAGTGGTGCCGGTTCCAAAACCCTGACATCGGGAAACTTCGCGGTATCCAGTAGTGGTGTACTGACGATGATCGGCACCAGTTCATTAGCGGCCAATGGCTTCCTGACGTTAAACTCCGATGCAAGCGGCTCGGCTATTGTTGCCGCCCTGCCAACCGGGGCCAGCATCACCGGGAATGTAAACGTACAAAGGTTTATAAAAGGCAGCAATAGCGGTACTGTTCATAATTTGAGTAAACGGGGCTACCGTCTGCTTTCGGCCACTGTTTTTACAGGTACCGACGCTTTAGGCTCGCATGTGTCTGATCTGCAATATTTGACAAACTACACTTATGTTTCCGGGGCTGGCAGCGGGTTCAATGTTACAACTACCCGCAACCCTTCAATCTACTTATTCAGGGAAGATGATCCGCCGCCGCCAAACAATAGTGCCATATTTACCACCGGCTATAACTGGAAGGGTGTTGCTCAGATCAATAATACACCGCTTTATAATATCGGTATCCAGGCAAAAAATACTACTACCAATATAAATGATACCACGGTGACCATACCCGTTGGTAACGGTATGTTATACTTTTTCAGGGGCAATAATGTGTCCGGTGGTAACAGTTCCACCACGGGCACACAACTATCAATTCCTTTTAATTTCCCTGACGACGTGACCCTGAAACAAACGGGCACCTTGAATACCGGTACAATTGCAGTAAGGCTGTGGTATGCAGCGCCGGCGCTTGGCAATAAATTTTCATACACCCCTACTTATGTTAACAGCGGAACGGCAACATTACGCGGCGGTTTTACCTGTGTTGGCAACCCATATCCATCAACAATTAATTGGGAAAAATTTAATAATACCAATGCCCCGGGCGCAATTACAGGCGGCGGTGGCCTGCCTTCCAAAATATGGGTTTTTAACGTGGCAAGCAAACAATACGAAACTTACATGCCGGCGCTGGGAACAGATATAACATCAGAACGCCCCACGGGTTCAATGATCACGGGCACATCGGCAAGTAATTTCATAGCCAGCGGGCAGGGTTTTTTTGTACAGGCAAGCGCAACCGGGCAAACTTTGACATTTACTGAAGCCGCTAAAATAAGTAAACAGCCTACTGCCGCCAATCTGAATAATTTAATGGGAAAGCCTAAAGAATTTACGGCACAGCCCAAAGCATTTATAAGGCTTAAAATGATAAAGGATACTGTAAATACTGATGATATATTGATAGCACTGAGTAAAAAAGCGGACATGAAATATGAAGATAACGAAGATGCCCAGGACCTGGGCGGCAGTAATGCATTAGTTAGCTTGTCTTCATTTTCAGCCGATAGTGTGAAGCTTGCTATCAATAGCTCACCTTTTCCTGGCTTGCAGCAGCAGGTAATTCCTATATCGGCTGATGCCACGGCATCGGGTACATACACGCTAACCAGCCCTCAATTGGATAACCTGCCCGCCTTGTATGATATATGGCTAAAAGATGCTTTTACTAACGATTCGCTGAAGCTGAAACTAAATGCAGCTTACCAGTTTACAATTGATAAGAATAACCCGGCTTCTTTTGGAAATGGCCGTTTCACACTGCTTATCCGGCAAAACCCGGCTAACGCTTATCAATTGCTGGATTTTACCGCCAATAAATTAAACACAGGCCGGCAGGTGCAACTGGTATGGAAAACCAGCAACGAAGAAAACTATACCAATTTTACAGTACAGCGCAGCACCGATGGCGGCAATACCTTTGATGCGATAGGCGGCTTGCAGGGTACAGGGGCTGGCAATTATAGCCTGTTGGATAACAGGCCTGTTAACGGGCAAAACTTTTACCGGCTTAAACAAACAGATCTGAATAATACTATTTCCTACACAAAACCGGTACTCATAATGTATAACGGTACAGGTAGCGGAAACGGTGTAAATGCTTATCCAAACCCTGCTGTCAGCACTATTCATGTAGCTATAGCGAATGAAACGGGCGCCCCTCATTCATACAATATCCGCATCACCAATAGCTCGGGGATGCTGATCAGGCAGGTTACTGCAGCGCAGGCCGACTGGCAATCCAGCATTGCCGGCCTTAAACCGGGCACCTATATTATCAGGGTGCGCAACAGTGCTGATAACTCCTTTATTGGCGATACCAAGTTTGTGAAATTGTAAATAGGTATCCCCATCCCTTCTTCTTGCGCTTTATGGTTCAGTAACAAGGTGTTAGCTCGCCAGGCGCCGTTGGGGAATTTCCTCATTTTGGGCAACATTTCACCCAAAAAAACCTATCTTACAGCAAGTTGCAGATGCGTGTTGGCACGCTTAAAACAAATATTTGAACCTGAAATAAGTTATTAACATAAGGCCTTAACAGTTGTAGATAACTTGTTGAAATCCCCGGTTTTCATAACAGGAAATAAAATAGATAAAGGTATTAACCATTATTTATTTAAATTAAACTATTACTCATTTTCTATTCTATATTGGTTAATGTAAACTGATAATTTAACTCAAAATCAACTGTTTAAGCTTTTTGATAGCTTCCTCCTGTTTTAAAAATTTGCTTTAAATTCGGGATGCCCGAACCCGGGAAATTGATTATTGTGGAAAAGCAGAAAAAGTTATTAACCATCAATTATAAAGACGCTATGCCCGTCTTCTTTTTATTCCCCGACTCCTTTTGCCGGTAAGGACGGCTTGCTTTTTGAATATCATCAGCAGCTATACCCTAATAGATTTAAATTATGATCACACCTATACAAAAAAATATTACGCCCCGGGCTGAGAAACGTTTCAGAATGTTTTCGCTTAAGCCCATAATGCTGACAATGACTCTGATCATTGCCGGTATGTTGTTTTCGAGTACGGCCTTTGCCAACAGATGGCAAGTTAGAAAACTTACACTTGGCAACCAGGTAAGAACTGCAACATATGGAACAGCCGCAGCTGGAGGAACTGCGATAACTTTTTCTATCACTTTAAACGAGTCCTTTGTTTCAGGTGCCCAATCTCAAAATAAACTAACTATTACCTGGGTTGATGGCGCACCGGCAGGGGTTACAACTTCTTTGGATGCAGGCGTTAATTATACTCTAAATGGTGATGGTCAAGCGTTCACCTTAACTATAACCACTACTGCTGCCGCACCTGCCGGGTCTTACGATTTTGTGGTTGCAACAACAGAAAACAACGGAGGAACTGCAAAAAGCGATAACGGCACATTGATAATAGGCAAAAAGTCTGTTACTGTTACAGGCTTAACAGCAAGTAATAAAGTATATGATGGGACAACTGCTGCAAGCTTTACAGGAGGTACTTTAAATGGTGTGTTAGCGGCTGATGCCGGTAATGTAGCACTTGTTGCAAGTGGTACTTTTAGTAGTAAAAATGTTGGTACTAACATAACGGTTACATCAACCTCTACACTAAGCGGGTCAGCAGCTGGCAATTATACAATTTCGCCACAACCTACTGGGCTTAAAGCCAATATTACAGCAGCGCCTTTGTCTATTGATGCAAATTCTGTTACTAAAACTTACGGCCAGGGTTTGACTAACGGTCAGGTAACCACTGGATTTACGCCAACAGGATTGCAAAATGGTGAAACCGTTGGTCATGTGAATATTGTTTACGGCACGGGAGGATCTGCAGCATCAGCAGTTGGCACATATATCGGAACAGTATCTATATCAGGAGCAGGTGGTGGTACTTACACTGCGGGTAATTATGGTACTATTACCTACACAAAAGGCGATATTACAGTAAATCCCGCAGTATTAACTATTACAGCAACTGATAAAACTAAAACCTTTGGCGCAGCAAATCCGACATTTACATTTACATCCAGCGGATATGTAAATGGTAATAATTCATCGATTATTACTACCCAGCCCACATACACCACTACTGCCACCACTACATCTGCCCCCGGCGACTATGATATCATTCCCGGTGGAGCTGCACTATCAAATGCTAATTATACTATAAATTATGTGAACGGAACTTTAACCATCCAGTCACCAACCCTTTTTGACTGGACAGGCGCTGTCAGCACTGCATGGAACGATGGCAGAAACTGGAGCTCTAACGGAACCCAGTTAACTCAAGCTGTTTACCCCGGTGTAGGTAATAATGATGATGCCCGTATTGGTGTTACAGGAACGATAACAAATCAGCCTATTATATCGGCTAGCCTTTCAAATGGCTTAAACTCATTGACCTTTGGCAATAGCAGTGGCGCAACAACCTTAACAGTGAATGCAGCTGCAGCACTTAATGTAGATGCTTTTACTATGAATGCTAATAGCACCGCCAACCTGGTTGATAATGGTAGTGTTAATGTTGGCCAAAGCTATACCAACAATGCAGGTGCAGCGCTTACAGTAAGCGGGTTAAGTACTTTCTCGGTAACATCTAATTCGCTTGTTATTACAAATTCCGGCACATTAATACAGTCAGGTAATGGTACTATAACATTCACAGCAGTTTCAATAACTAATTCAGGTTCGATAACTCAATCCAGTACCGGTGGTATATTATCTTTTACAACAATTTTAGGTTCTATAACTAATACGGGAACTATAAATCAATCCGGCAATGGTACGATGAGTTTTTCCGTAAATTTCAACTTTTTTGGATCATCAATAATAAATTCTGGTACAATAAGCCAAACTAATAATGGTAAAATTAATTTTTTATCACCGTATTATAATTCTACCACAGGATCAGTATTGACCCAAACAGGCACCGGCACATTGGCTTTCAGCAGCACGTTCAACAACAGCGGTACCACCACTTTTGGTCCTGGCACAATTACTATGGCCGATGATTTTACCAATACCACCGGTACTACCACTTTCGGTTCAGGCCCGGCAACTCTATCTGGGGCATTCACCAATACAGCAGGTTCTACCACTTTTGGTACCGGGTTGGTAACTTTTAACTCCACCGGGGGTAATACCAAGATCACCAATACACCAAATTCAACCTTAACGTTTGTTAATGTACTTTTCACAAAAGGACATTTTCTATTCAAAACAGGTGGCGGCAGCTCTTCTAATCTTGCCATTGCCAGCACAGGTGTAATGACATTAAGCAGCAATGCCCAGCTTGATTTTGCCAATGTTAACCAGTTGATCTTACTTTCAGACGTTAACAGTTCAGCTACAATAGCTGCTATACCAGCAGGATGTGCAATAAATGCTACGGGCAAAGTAGCTGTACAAAGATTTATACAGGGCAGCACCGATTTAAGTAAACGCGGTTACAGACTGCTCAGCTCTACAGTATACACCGGTTCAGAAAATGGTATTAATTTTTATGATCTGGATTATCTGAAAAAAAGCGTGCATCTTTCAGGCCCGGGTTATGCGGCCAATGGATTTGATGTAACAAGCACAGCCAATCCTACAATATACCTGTTCCGTGAGGACGTTGCGCCGCCGCCAAGTGGTACTACAGCGTTTACAACAGGTTATAACTGGAAAGGTGTAGCCAAAATAAATGATGCACCGCTTTATAAAATTGGCACCCAGGCAAAAACTACCACTGCCAATATATTTGATGCCTCATATAATCTTCCTGTTGGTAATGGTATATTGTTCTTCTTCAGGGGAGATATAAGCCAGGCTGTTACGCCTATAGGCCCTCCTAACGATGTCATATTAACGCAGGTAGGTACTTTAAACACCGGTACCATCAAAACAAATATATGGTTTGCAGCAGAGGATGGCCTCGCTGCCAATACTTTCTCTCATACTGATCCAAGTACTGATCCGGCTTATACAAATAGCTCGTCACGTTTAAGAGCAGGTTTTGCTTTAGTCGGTAACCCATACCCTTCAACCATTAATTGGGAAAAATATAATAAGACTGCAGCTAACGGAGCATTAACAGGCGGTGTTTCAACTACCATCTATACGTTCAATGTCGTTACTAAGCAATATGATACTTACCAGGCCAACCAGGATAATAATACAGACTTCACAAGTGAGTTTACAAACACATCTGATGGTTCTGTTGGTGGTACTGCCACAGGTGCAGCCAGCAATTTTATAGCCAGCGGCCAGGGATTTTTTGTAATAGCAACAGCACTGGGGCAAACACTCACCTTTAACGAAACCGCAAAAATAAGCGCACAGCCTACTGCTACTAATTTGAATATGATGATGGGTAAACCCGCCGACATGGTTAAGGCAGCACCTGTGCCTTTACTACGTTTAAAATTATCAGTAGATTCAATAAATACAGATGATATAGTTATAAGATTGAGAAATAATTCCAGCGCAAAATTTGTATCAGGTGAAGATGCTGTAGACCTTGGCGGAAGCGGCAACCTGGTTAGCTTGTCATCATTTTCAGCAGATAGCATTGGTGTTCCTTTAGCTATTAACACGATGCCGTTCCCGGGTGTTAAACCTGAGATAGTACAGCTTGCAGTTAGTGCATCTGCTTCCGGGACTTATAAACTGTCCATGCCTAAACTGGCCAACCTGCCTGCATTGTATAATGTATGGTTAAAAGATGCTTTCACTGCCGACTCATTGAAACTGACAGAAGGCGCAAGCTATACATTTACGATAGATAAGGCCAATGCCGCTACTTTCGGCAATACACGTTTTACGCTAATTATCGGTCAGGATACTGCTAAAGCCTACAAACTGCTTGATTTTACGGCCACAAAAACTGACCATAAAACCGAAGTGGAATTGGTTTGGAAAACTGCCAACGAAGGTAATTATACCAACTTTACCGTTGAGCGCAGCGAAGGCAGGAGAAAACCTTTTGAAGTAGTAGGCGGCATGCGCAGTACCGATGCCGGTACATATAGCATCCTGGATAAAAGACCGGATAATAAGAAAAACTTCTATCGCCTTAAACAAGTGGATATTAACGACAGCGTTACCTATTCAGATGTGGTTGAGGTGAAATTTGCTGACAAACGCGACCAATACGCACATAACCTGAATATTTATCCTAACCCGGCAAGCCATAACATCAACTTATCTATTAAAGATGATCATGATAAAGGCAGGGTTTCATACAGTATCAATTTTGTGAATTGTTTTGGGATGATCGTAAAACAGGTTAACTCATCACAGGCAGACTGGCAGGGTAACGTAAGCAATTTACGCCCCGGTACCTACCTGGTTAAGGTAGTGAACAACAAGACACAGAACCTGATCGGCGAGAATAAATTTGTGAAATTATAATAGAATGATGATTATAAGCTGATTTTAAACAACCAGCTTATAATCATCATAGATCAATTCATCGCTGGTATAGTATAGCGCGTTTTCTTTGGTCACCACATCCAGGGGAAGATATTTTAGCGCAGGGGTCTCTTTTTTGAATACCAGGTGGTTCACCAATTGATGTATGCCCCAATAACCCTGGCCTTTTGGGTTTTGATTGATCAGGAAACTGATCATGCCTTTGTTCATCTGGTCAACATTCTTTGGCAGCAGGTCATATCCCACCAATTTAACAGGCGGTATGATCTTTTGCTCGATACATGCCGCTATTACGTGTGATTTTGAAGTGGTTACATAAATGCTTCGCAAATTGGGCGTATGCTTGATCAGGCTTGATAACAGATCGGCAAAGCCGGCCTGCTCGGGCCTGTTCAGCTCAGCCGAAACGATCTTATAATCATTCAGGCCATTTTGCTTAAAATAATCACGAAAGCCCTGTTCTTTCTTGGTTAGATGGGCAGCATTACTCACTTCTTCATCAATATGCAATATCAAAATTCCGCAAGGCTGCTGCTGGCCATAATGTGCCAGTTTGCCGGCCAGCTGACCGCTTTGGTAAGAATCCTGCCCTACATAGCTTAAAGCTCCCGAATCTGGTATTTGAGTATTAAACAATACAAAGGGGATATTCTTATATTCCCATTCTTTAAAAAAGGTCGTCGTATCGCGCGAAAAGATAGGGGATAGCAGAATGCCGTCCGGCCGGGCATCTGTTGCTTTCCTGGCCTGTTCTACAAAAGTCTCTGCATCATACGGATTGAATATATAGAATTGAACACTTATTCCGTATTGTGTTACTGCGGCCCCAGCTTTTTCAATACCCGCTTTCGGGCCGAGCCAATAGG
The DNA here is from genome assembly GCA_048498695.1 of Bacteroidota bacterium. GTDB lineage: Bacteria > Bacteroidota > Bacteroidia > Sphingobacteriales > Sphingobacteriaceae > Mucilaginibacter. Next base: position 32,781 of record JBEHXM010000017.1, on the reverse strand, counting down.
GATCAATTACAGGGTTGGGGATCAAAACGGCTATCCGCTGATCTCTTTTAGAGCCCAATGCCCTGGCGATCAGGTTGGGTTCGTACCGCATTTCGCCTAAAATTCTTTGCACTCGTTTTTGCACATCAGGGTCCACACGCCCGCGATTGTGGATCACGCGGTCGACAGTCCCGGTAGAAACACCGGCTCGCTCAGCAATATCTTTTATCCGTGCAATTGTTTTCATTTCTTTTGGGACTCTAAATGTACTGCAATAATTAAATATAGAAACAAACTACTTTAAAAAAAATTGATAATAATCTTTTTTTCAATGATTTGTGAGGTTTTAATTGCTTATTTTAGTTTGAAAAACTATAACAGTCAATGAGTGATCCTAAACAAGGCCAGTCCGAAATGTTCAGCAATTACCTGCTTACGCATGAGCCGCGGTTCAGGCCATGCCTGGCTGAACTTTACGGGATAATCAGATCTGTAGTGCCCGGCGCCGAAGAAACCTTCAGTTATCAAATACATTGTTTCAAACACATTTATATGCTGGTAGGCTTAGGCACCAATAAGCAATTTTGCAGCCTGTATACCATGAGTTCAAACCTGGTGAAGCAGATGAAAAGTGAATTGACCGGCTGCAAACTATCCGGCATGACGCTTCATTTTGATCCTGGGAAACCACTGCCAAAAGCATTAATTACCCGCATTGTGTTAGCGCGTGTTCAGGAAAATGAACTGCTGGCCGCGAAACGTGGCAAGATAAAGTAAATGGCAAAAAATATCCCGGCGGATACCTGAACAGTATTCGCCGGGATATATATGAGAGTAATTACTATTGTTTTTTCATCTCAACCCTGCGGTTGATCACTCTTCCTGATTCGCTGTTATTATCAGCTATAGGGTTGGCTTCGCCATAGCCACGGGCCGTTAAGTTAGCTGCACTTACTCCGGTATTTACCAGGTAGGTTTTTACAGCGTTGGCACGGTCTACAGATAATTCCATATTATGCGCATCAGTTCCTTCGGCTGAGGCATATCCTTTTAGAATGAAGGTAGCTGACGGATCTTTTTTCATTTCTGCAGCGGCTTTATCCAATGAAGGATATGATTCTGTTTTCAATATACCCGAGTCAAACTCGAACTGGATATTGGTGAAATTATAATCAGGTGCCGGGGCAGGCGCTTGTGCAGGCGGAGCCGGCGGCGGTGGTGGAGGAGTTTGCTGCACTGGTGCCGGGGCTTCAACCGGTGCCGGAGGCGGCTCTTGTACCACTTTCTTTTTAGCTTTACAGGCTTGCAATGAAACCAGCGCAGCTAAGATTAATACAGCGGGAAAATTAGATCTTATAAATTTCATGGTGAAGAATTTGGTTAAATAACTAAACGGTACCTGTTACCGCTTATTGCCGAAATTAAGCAAACCTATACTTAAATGGTTCAATTTTTTTTGAACAAAGCCTGCGTATTCCACAAGTTTCACAGCTGTATTAAACAGTGTCAGCGTCTTGCAGGCCCTTGTAGCGTTAAATTTAAATTAATCATAAGTATCATGTGCTGATATTCAACTTGTTAGTAAATATTTGATAATAACGCATTGACAATACTTATTTGACCATCTGCGCGACCCCTTGTCCGAACGACCAGTTTTCCCAGCCTGTTTCATTCAACATAATGATCACATCATCTTTGCTTACCGGTGTCCTCGAAGCGATCTTTTCGGCAATGGCAGCATACAGTTTCTGTTTCATGGCCACCGTTCGGCCAATCCCGCAGGTAATATAAATGTAGATCAGGTTTTCGGAGTGTGGTACACCGAGGTAACTTCCCGGATAAATCAGGTGGCCAGGTTCAACCGGGTTGATCACCTGGAAATAGTCATCGACCGGCACATTAAATATATCAACCAGGCTTTCATGAACCGAGAGGGATATCTCTTTCTTTACACTGTCTGTGAATTTTGCGGGTAAATAGAACTGTACAAAAGGCATAATTTTTCATTTAATAGATAAGAATGCAATTTGAAGAGTTTACAGGACTTGTTTACCAGATTTTTGTAATTATTGCACTATGGATACAATGACTATAAGTGTCCGAAGAGAGACCCGAACTTTCAAGAGACAATTTTCTCTCTTGCGTACTCAACAAGCATGGTAGCCCCCCTTTAATTAAGAAGGAAATATCAGCAGAGGGATATGTAAATTGTCGGGCAGGATATATGGCGCATCATGCCCAAGCAGTTCGTTAAAATGGAACTTGTTATTTACCAATACCAGCAGGTCGTTATTCATGCCGTTTATCAGCACATCCAAAGCCCTTGGGATATCCCTTTCCCTGATATTGCTGAAATAAATATGCTCCTGGTTGCCACGGGTTAATATGGTATCCGCAAAAACGGTGCGGGCATAATTATTTTCCATATAAGGTAATCCCTTGGCGGACATATTGGCTATCAGTATGCTGGCATTGATGGGTTTGGCCAACTGGTCTAAGAATACCACTATCTCGTGCCGGCAAAAACGCAGGTCGGTAGCGTATACTATTTTTTCGAACAGCTTATATTGGAACCTTTCGGGAATAAGCAACACGGGGCAACCTGATTTGGTAGAGCAGCTTAATACCTCCATCTCGATATGCAGCAAATTCTCTTCGTCATAAGCTATCCCACGGACCAACAGGCCTACATCATGTTTATTTACAATGGATAATACATTTCCCGGCGCATATTCAATCCCCTCAATAAATTTTACAACCGGCATCAGCCCGCTTTTCCAGTTCAGTTTCGACTCTAATTTTAATATCCAATTGGTATTGTCGGTAGCTACCTCTGTTTCTTCCTCGTTGCTGTGGGCAACTGCAAGTCCCCTGGTCACAGGGTTTTCATACTTGTCAAAGGTGTTCCAAATATACAGGTTGGTGTTTGTTTTACCGGCTAAAAGCAGGGCGAGTTCGGTGGCGTGCTCGGCTTCGGGAGAGAAATCATTGAATATCAAAATGTTCTTCATGACGGCTTTGATTACAATAAATTACCAGGAAGAGAATGTTTATGCAAAATTAAGTAAAAGCCTTTGTCAAATGGCCTTATCCTGGTTATTATTTTGTTGATTTTTTGTAAATAAGATTGGTAAAGCAGGTGAGAGCATTTCTTTTTTTTATTTACGGCATATTTTGTATCATTGCAGCAATGAAAATAAATTCAATACAACGCCATTTGCAACAGGGGATTTAACCCTGGAGATAGCGGTATATTGAAACTTAAATACTGATGTCTCCTTAAAATTAAGGGGATTTTTTATTTAAGGCTTATATTTTCCTGTGGTGTAACGGTTAGCACCTCTGACTCTGACTCAGAAGATCGTGGTTCGAATCCATGCAGGAAAACCAGGCCCCGCAGATATGCGGGGCCTTTTTCTATATAACGACCCTTTAACCCGATCATTGTATTTCCTGGCTTTCTGACGAAATTTTCATTTAACCGGACACAAATCCGGATTTTCACAGTTATACATTTTACTATACAATCTTATACGTAAGGTTTATTATTCCCCCGATTTAATGGATATTGGCAACTAACGCACATTAATATTAAGTATTTACGTTTCGGCGGTGGCAGGAAAAAAACATTCACCAACAAATGAATAACAGTGAAATAAAAAGCCTTACAGGCGTCAGAGGGATAGCAGCACTATATGTAATTATATTTCATTGGTACAACCACCTTTCTCAAAAACAGCCGACTTTTTCGTCCACGTTACTCGATAATTTATATATCACCTTTATTAAGCACGGATATTTATCGGTAGACCTGTTTTTTGCACTGAGTGGCTTCGTGCTATGCGTATCATCTTACAAACTGTTTTCCGAACAGGTGTCCGCGCAGGATTACAAAAAATTTATTTACAAGCGATTTTTCAGGCTATTTCCTTTATACATAGCTATGACCATAGTGTATGCTGTAACGTTTCACCAATCAGGAGTAATTGATCTTTTGTTAAATCTCACTTTATTACAGGGCATAGTTCCTTCCCACAGCTTATCCATCATTAACCCCGGATGGTCGTTGACGAATGAATGGGTAGTGTGTTTTATCTTTCCGTTTTTCCTGTTCTATGGTTTGAAGATCAAAAAGAAAGCCTGGCTGCTGGTTATTATGTCGCTTGCGCTTTTAGTTCTGGTAAGCCTTGTGAGGGGCCACGCAATAAACTGGAGCAATTATTTGTCCCTGAAGAACGTTCATGGCTTTTATCCTTTGGTTGGCTATACCCGTGGTCCGGCAGGTTTTGCAAGAACAGTAGCCTCCTTTTTCCTGGGCATATTCAGTTTTATTATTTACAGGTCTCAAAATAACAAAGCATCTTATCCTAAATATTTAGGATACCTGACCATACCGCTATTCGCTTTGCTTTTTATCAATAATACTGATATACTGATCATTCTTTTGCTGCCGGCACTTATACTTTATATCACGCAGCCTAATTTTTTAAATACCTTTCTGTCTTCAAAACCGGTTCATTTTACGGGTGTCATTTCGTATTCTTTATATTTAAATCATTTTTTATTTATCAATACTTATGACGAAGTATTTGCCTTATTTAAAATAAAAAGCGATCTGTTTAGCCTGGCCTATATATTGGTTACAACATTTGCGTTTAGCGTGGTGACTTACTACCTGATAGAAAAACCAGGGATCGCACTTTTTAAAAACAGGTTAAAATACAAGGTAGCAAGCAATGCTTAACCAAACCTCAGTTTTTCCTGAGCACATAAAAATACATTTCGCTGCGTGTCTGAAATCCCATATCATGATAAACTTTAACCGCACGGTCGTTATCACATCGCACATGCAGAAAAGGAGTTTCGTTTGCGGCCAGGATTCGCTTCACCTGGCTTAATAACAATTGCCGTGCATAGCCCTTGCCTGTATGGTCGGGATGTGTACATACGGCACTGATCTCAGCATACTGGTCAACATGTAAACGCTGGCCGGCCATAGCAACCAATTCATCGCCATCAAAAATACCCTGGTAATAACCAAACTCAATAGTTCGGTCAACAAACGGGCCGGGATTGGTTAGTTTGGTTAAGGCCAGCATCTGTGGTATATGCTCATCATTTAAAGGAATAAACTTTGCACCGGAATCTGGGATGGATTGTTGTGCATCATTATATATCATCTGGAAAGCCCTGACGCAGTGCAGCTGCTTCCACTGAGCAGGAATATCAATTTGCCTGGAGGTAACATATAATACCGGGCTTTCAAATGGTAAAAGCCGGTGCATCAGTTTAAAATTTTCGGGTGTGCTTTCCCTCAAAGCCACAAACGGGGAAACTTCCGGCGAAAAATATTTTAACACGTCGTTCCCGTTTGACAGGTTGCTGTTCCCCGTGTTCAGTGCATTCCAGGCAGGGTTATCCAATAGATGTTCCATCGTTGCAAACGTATGAAAAACAAACAAGTGAGGGAAAGGTCAAATGTTGATTGAATGTTATATATTGATGGTATCCAGGCAATATTTAATTTTATGAAATGTTTTACTTCGATATTAATTCAAAATTATACCGATTTACATACGGCCTCCTTTAAAGATTAATAGCGTAAAAGTGGAGCTAGAGGGAAAATGAGATTAAAAAGTATATATATCTTGATGCTTTTACTGGCAACAGTTAACATAGTTTCCGCGCAAAGCAATCTTGATTTTGAACAGGGACTGACAGGCTGGATCACTTCCGGTAAAGTAAATATTGACAAAATAAATTATCATAAAGGCGGCGGGTGCGTTAAAATTGGGGAAGATGTGGGCAGTATATTTAAGCGTATGCCGGTTTCACCTTTAGCCATTATTCAGTTTGATGCCTATTTAAAATCAACTAAAAAGGGTGTTAAGGGCTATTCCTTTATCCGGTTTTTTGATGCAGGCCATCATCAATTGCTGGAATATAAAAGCAGCGAAAGCGATTCACTTACTTACCGGCAAACAGGCTATTATACTGAGGCTCCTCCAAATGCAAGCTATATGGAGATTGGTATAGCAAAATCAGCAACTGCACCCGGATATATTTATGCCGATGATTTTAAGATCGACGACAACGTAGGTAAACCCAAAATCTCGCATCAGCCCCAGGTCAATATTGATCAGTATATGAGACCATTCTGGCATTCGGATACCATCTATAATGAAACAGTATTACTTTTTTCACTGAACGGCAATGTTGCTGATGGTAAGTTATTATATCAGCCGGATCATATCCTATCCGTAAAAAGCTTTGATCTTACAACAGATTTTACTGAAGGGAAAGACTATGCCTTAAAAGGAAATGTGATTGAACGCCTGCCCAATTCGCCAATACCTTTTCGGGCTGATGCTTCATTTGACAGGGCGAAAAACCTGGCGTGGTTTAACATACAATCACAATGGATAGTGGTAACATATACACACCATGATCAGTGGGATGGTCCTGTACCGCAATTTAAAGGCGATAAACTACCGAATACCATGGCAAAGCTCCAGGCTAAAAAGCCTTTGAAAATTGCCGCTTTGGGTATGAGTATTACCCGTGGACTGAACATAAGCAGTTATGATGATGTGTCGCCATATATGCCAACGTATGTCGACTTGTTTACAAACCGGTTAAAAAAGGCTTATCACTACAACGATATCGAGCTATATAATGCAGGTTTGCCGGGCGCTTTGATAGATTGGGGAGCGCAGTATGCAGATAAATATATCAACCCCATAAAACCCGACCTGGTGATCATAGATTTTGGGATGAACGATTTCTGGCGGTATACGCCGGAACAATTTAAAGGCTTTATACAAACCATCATTAAAAAAATAAAAGCCGGCAATCCCGATGTGGAATTTTTACTAATATCCAATATGAAGTTCGACCCGGATTATGTGCTGGATAGCGACAAGTATAAAAGTTTTTACCAGGGCAATTTGGAAGGTTACAGCCATATTTTGCAGCAAATGGAAGCCAATGGTATAATCAACCTGGATATGTATGCGATAAGCGATGCGATTTATCACCATAAAAAGGCGAAAGATTGTATTAGTAATCCGCTGCACCCGAATGATTACCTGGCAAGGTGGTATGCCCAGGGAATGGCGCAACTACTGATCAGGGATTTGTAATAAATTGAAAAGTTATAGTGTAAAATAGGAGAACCTGGATGTTTGAACATTTAAAAGATAAATTCCCGCAGCTAACCGATCATTGGGAGAAGTATGCCGGATTGTACAAGCGGGAAGAAGTCCCTGCAAGGACGATCCTGCTTCGTGAAGGTGAAGTATCTAAAAAAACATTCTTTATTGAAAAAGGCTGCCTGCGCGCCGGATTTAACCATAAAGGCAGAGACGTTACCTTCCAGTTTTTCTTTGAGAACGAGGTAATATCGTCCGCAGAGAGCTTCCGGAAAAATATTCCCAGTATGCTTACCATAGAGACGGTAGAGCCTTGTGTGCTGCAGGTATTGGCAAAAAAGGATTATGAGGTGATCATGGCTGAGTTAAGGACCCAACCGGCTCTGCTCGCCAGTATGCTGGATATCGCCTTTGAACGGCAATTGCATTACATGAGGGAATTTCTTTCCTTTATCCGTGATACGCCACAGGAACGTTACCTGAACCTGCTAAGGGAAAAGCCTCAGGTGGTGAAGCGGGTACCCCAGCATTACATTGCGTCCTACCTGGGCATCACTACGGTCCATCTCAGCCGGATAAAAAATAAGATACTTAAGGAAAAACGATAACATTTGTTATCGTCGGGAGGCCGGTTTACTGCGCAATTTTGTTTTAAACAAATGAAACATGAAAGCAGCAGTTATACATCAAACCGGCGGGATCCCTCAATATGAGGACATCGCCGACCCGATCATTAAAGAAGGACAGCAATTAGGACTGATCAAAGCCGCATCCATCAAAAACCTGGACAGGTCGTTGGCCAAAGGCAGCCATTATGATAAAAGTTACCGGCAATTCCCGGCCATAGTTGGCGTTGATGGCGTAGCCATGCTCGAAGACGGCACAAGAGTTTATACTGGTTCGGCCCCGCCTTACGGCATGATGGCAGAGAAGACAGCTATTCCGCATGGCTATACCGTTCCAGTGCCGGATGGACTGGATGATATTACCGCAGCAGCCTTACCAAATCCGGCAGCCTCGGCCTGGATGGCGATGGTCTGGCGGGGACAGCTCAAACCGGGCAATAATGTATTGATCCTGGGTGCGACAGGCATCACCGGCAAGTTGGCTATACAAATAGCCCGTCATTTGGGAGCCGGTAAGATTATTGCCGCAGGGCGCAACGAAAGTTTATTTGAACAGTTAAAAGCATTGGGTGCAGATGAAGTGATCTCGCTGTCCCAACCTGAAGACGACATCAAAGCAGCTTTTAAAAAGGCCGCTAAGGAAACGCCTTTCGATGTAGTGTTGGATTACCTGTGGGGAAGACCGGCCGAACTATTACTGGATGCCCTGACGGGACATGACTTGCGCGCAATAGGCAAAGTTACCCGCTATATCCACATCGGGGAAATGGCCGGATCAACAATACAACTGTCGGGTGCAGTTTTAAGAAGTTCTGGTTTGGAACTTTACGGGTCTGGCGGCGGAAGCATGAGCAAAGAAGCAATGACTTCGCTTTTTACAGAGATAGTTCCCACTATATTCCGGCTGGCCGCCGAAGGCAAGCTGGTCATCGACACTGAAGTGGTGCCATTGTCTGCAATAGCCGAAGCCTGGCAAAGGGCAGGGGGTAGTGGCAAAAGGATCGTTGTTCAATGCGGTTGATTGTAAAAGGAGCAGGAAATTTCGTCTTTTGTTTTTAAGCCGAAAATAAAAAAAGCGCATCTGAAATGCGCTTTTTATTTTTGACCGTGAACCCGATTGGACTTTTTTCGAACCAATTCATTCATGCTTTAAGGACCTTTGCTTCAATTTAAATAGTAGTTCAAACTCTTTGGCAAATTGGGAATTAACTCTGATTTATTAAGACTATTACCACTGTGCCCGCGCTTCTTTTCTTTGTAAAGAAAAAGAAGCAAAAGAAACTAATTATTATTAGAAATAATTTTAATTGATTTTGGGACGTCGTTGAAGTTTTTATTGCATTTGAGAATACTACCCTATCGGGGTTCGATTCCCCTACGGGCTACCAAAGGGGAAAGGTTGTTAAAAGACAACTTTTCCCCTTTTTTTATGTCATGTAACTGCTTGTTAATCTGCATAATAAGCGAAAGCGGTTCACTTAGATAAGGGGTTCGATGTCCTGTTCCGTCAAAACACAGGTTTTTGGGGTACATCGAACCGATCAATTTGCGTTTTTCAGCTACGGAAGACCGCCTGAAATGCATCTGGATATCTGAAAACTTCATTATCAGAATATCTAATAAACTTTCAATCGTTTTCAGGCTATCGCCTTTTGAGGGCAATGCTGACAGCTTATCTTCTAATAACATCAGCGCCTTATTACAATCCGCTTTTATCGCTTTAAAATCATCCGGTTCAATATCGTTCGAAGCAATCTGTTTTCTTGCATTAGACAACATCGCTTCCTGACGCTCCATTTCAGCCAGGATGGCCTTACGTTCATCCATACCATCTCTACGATCATCTTGAAACACTTCCAGTACTGCGCGCTTAAAAAGGTCGCCAATGCCCGGAGCAAGCTGAAAATTCAGCAAGTCATTTTCAAAATATTCATTTACCGTTGCAGCCTTGAAGCGGCATTTGCACCCGCTTGTACAATGATAATAATGAAAGTAATTGCCATGCCTGCCTTTAGACGCGCTTCCGGTAAGCATCCTATGGCACTCAGGACACTCTAAAAAGCCCCTTAAAGGCAACATATCTGTTGAAACTATCTTGGTTGCCGCTTTCTTCTTGTTGCCGTTTAATACGTCCTGAACTTCATAAAACAAGCTTTCGGAAATTATGGGTTCATGCTGACCCTTCACCAACTGTATTTCTTCATCTTCATAAGGCGGAACGACAATTATCCCGCAATAAATGGGATTGCGGATGATCTTCCAGAAATTATTCCTTTCACATTTTAACCCTTTACTATAGGCCATCTTCCGAACCTGCTCGGCGCTGTAATTCCCGGTAGCCAGTTCAGTAAATACCCACTGCATTAATCCCGCTTCGGGTTGTTTCGGTGCAATGTATTTCCGCCCGTCAGGATGGGAAAGGTTCTGATAACCTTTTGGTGCGGTCGACACGCAGCGCCCTGCTTTCCTTGCCCGGCGCATTCCTGTTAAGGTATTCAAAGCCCTGCGGGTGTTCTCCGATTCCGGCACGGCTAAATATACCGCAAGCATTACTGTGCTTTCCGGTATCTTGAAATCAATAGGCTGGTCAATCGCCATCGCCTGAACGTTATGGCTGCGTAAAATACCGATCATCTGATAGGCGAATTCTATGTTACGGCTGAACCTGTCCCACTTGATGAACAGAACATTCTCCTGGTCTTTTTTCTTCCTGTTTTTAAGTACGCCTAACAGTTTTGTCCATTCCGGGCGGTTAAAGTTCTTAGCAGAATAATCTTCCCGGTAAATCCCCTTGACCTCGATATTATTTTGCTCGCAGTGGCGCAACAGGCGGTCTTCCTGCTCCGGTAAGGAGTAACCTTTTCTTTTTTGTTCATCGGTGCTCACACGCACGTATAAGTAGGCAGAATTCATAATGAGTAATGTTTAAGATAACTGATTGTCATCACTATTAAAGTATTGATTTACAGTTAATTTAGCTAAAAAATACAAGAAATCCAAAATAATTTCAGCATCTTTTTCGGATGCTTCAATGCCATTTTCGTGCAGGGACCTGACGGCTTCGGCGGTGGTTATCTTTCTCTTTTTTTGCTGATCGTTACTCATTAGCGGTTCGAAACCGTAATAATGAACATATCAAAAAGCGATATATCAGGAGTATTTACCCACTACCGAACAATAAAGTATCCGGCACATAATATGCTATTGCTCCGCTTAAACAACCGGCAGCAGCAAGCAGGGAAATTGTCAAGGGCCCCGATCCTATCATCGGGGTTCATATACCCTTGACGGTTTTCCTGCGGTGCTAATTTTGTGGAGGCGGTGCTATGCTATTATAATAAAGTTGCCTAAGCAGTGCCATAACCAGCGGTTGTAATTTATAAATGTGACTTATAGGATATGTCCCGGTTAGCTAAATAGGTTTATTCTTTTTTCTCTTAAAGAAAATCAGGTACCCGAACGGCGCGGACGCTTCTTTTTTTCGGGTTCACCGGATTTTCGTACTTTGACATAACTCGCAGGAACAGTAGCTTTTGGGCGCTTTGAAATTGGCTTATCAGCTGAATCTTCATCATCCCTAATACTTACCGCAAGGTTACGGTCGCCCAATGTGCTGCCATCTAGATTATTGATCATTTCCAATGCCGAGCCGTGGTCTGAAACCTCAAGAAACGCATATCCTTTGCATATCCGCGTCTTCTTATCCCTGACGATCTTAACCGTGCTCACTTGTCCGAACGGCATAAACAACTTAACCAATTCCATTTCGTCTATGTCGAGGGGAAACCCACCAACGAATAATTTAACCATAAGTATTAATCAATCCCCAAAGATAACACCCAAAGACAAAATCTGTTGCGCAGCTTCAGTTTTTGACAATTGGAAACGAGGCTGGCGGTGAAAGAAATATAGCATGTGCTAACAGCGTGATGTAATGAACCGCCTGCCGCAGTTTCCCGCCGGTTACAAGGTCGATGCCGCTAAATGCTTTTGATTAACCTGGTCTATAACGCCGACCATTTTTTTGACCAACAAGTATATAGCAGTAATGGACGCCGGATCGGATTCGTAGCTATCGCGGTACCTGACATCAATATAGGCCGCTTTCAGAATATTGAACAGTTTCTTATTTTCCTCTTTTTCCAAATCGAAAACCGCGTAAATATCCCCGGTGAACATTTGCGTGAGTTTTAGCAGCTTTTCCAGGTTATGCGTATTCATATCATAACCTGTTACTGATCTAATGATAGCGACCAACAAGCATTCAGCGATTTGACTAAGCGAAAATATCGCTGCGTTGTGCGCCCTAATAGTCAAGTAATACTCTGTACCCTTCAAAAACTCCTGGCTTTGGTTACACCACCGATGCCACTTCTGCAAGGCAATCTCATTAACTAACAAATGGTCAGTTTCTTTTTGCTTAGGCAGGATTAATCCTCCCGCCAAGTAGATAACCGGGCAGTTTATTGCTTTTTTAAGAAACAGGTTCTTTTCATCCGTAGCAGCAATCAAACTGGAGGCATGGTGTACCAGTATATAAACGTTTGCCACTTTTTTGCAGCATTCCTCTAAATGATTGCTTATATCAAAAGCTAAGCCCTGTTCTTTATTATCTGTCAGTACTAAAAGGAATATAATATCCAGATCAACGGGAGGAACTCCCAAATAAATGACTGCTTGCACTGAGGGCGCTTTTTCCTTGATGATTGTCACAATCTGCGTGATCTGCCCGTGCTGTCCTGGGTTAATAACAGCATCCAATTTATAAAGCGAAGGGATAGTTATTGGGTTATTCGAATTTACATCCAACATATCAACCTCAACTCCCTTATCTTTTAAATATGGATTATTGCTCAAACGTTGGTAAATCAGCCATGCCGCTCCATACAGACTTTGGAGATTTTCATAAACGGCGAAGATATCCGAAGCTTCCATAAATTCGCCTATTGCGTCTTTTGACAAGCCTGCTTCGAGCCATTCATATAATAAACTCCGGAATGAAGGCAGGCTGAAAGTTTCGAAAAACTGTTCAAGAATGATGAACGGATTTGTCACCAGCTCCTCGGCCAACAGGTTCGGAAAGTCACGCCATGACTCTCTTTCATATGATATCTGTTCAATGTTTTTAGCAACCGCAGCGCCAAAAACACTTTTGGAGCTTTTAAATCCCTCGAGTATTAAATAACAAGCATCTACGAGTTTGACGTTAAGCTTATATGAAAATAATATGCTGGAGACATGGCCGTTTTGATCAACAAAAGATTCGTCAGCCAGAATGAATTTGCGCCAGCGCAACAGGTCTTCATATTTGCCGGGCAGCCAGTCTGATGAAAAGAAATCATCCAGTACAAGTAAAGGGTTTTCTATCTCTTCCGGGGAAAGGTTAATGGGCGAATTATCCCATTCGTTTATTTTGATGTCAAACATAAAATTTCCTTATACCTGCCGGGATTGACAGGCATATCAAAGAAAAAGCAGATATTAGCCGTACCGAACCATACGCGGTTGTACTTTACAAAGCGTAGGTTGTTTCTTACATTTACAAAATACCAATACCTTTGACCTATGGCAGAGACCTTACATATCGGAAGAAAAATCAGTAAGATTCGTGAATTACGTGGCATTAAACAAGAAACGCTTGCGACAGAATTGGGCATTAGCCAGCAAGCTGTTTCAAAGATCGAGCAAAGCGCGGACGTTGATGAAGAAGCACTTACTAAAATTGCAAAAGTCTTAGGAGTCACAGCAGATGCAATAAAGAATTTTAGTGAAGAAGCCGTCGTTAACTATTTTAATACTTTCAATGACAACAGTACAAATAATGGTGCCGTTTATGCCTTCAACAGCACGTTCAACCCAATAGACAAGTTGGTTGAAGTGTATGAAGAGAACAAAAAACTTTATGAGCAACTTTTAGCAAGCGAACGTGAAAAGGTGGATTTACTAAAAAATAAAGGATAATTAGGATATTGTCATTACTATAGCAGAATAAAAAGGAGGGCTTTTAGCGCTCTTTTTACTTTTAATTAAACATTGGGTCATGCTTGAAACAAGAAATGTTTATTTAGATACACAGACATTTGTTCAAAATAATTACTTCAAAGGAGGAAAGATTCAGGATCTATTTTCATTTGCCGAAGAAAAGCACGTTAAGCTTCTGATAACTGAAATCACCCTTAATGAGATAAAGAGTAACATCCGTGAAGACATTGAAACAGCGTCGCAGGAAGTTGAGAAGTACAGAAAAGCAATTAACGGAAAAGGAAAAATCGTCAAGAATCTTGAGAAGAGCGGCTATTTTCTTAACGTGCCCGAAATTGTCGTAGAAGATGCCATTAACGAATTAAATGAAAAGCTCGAAGCGCTAATTACCGAGGGAATAATTTCGATAATGCCCTATAGTGAAATTGATTTAAAAGGCATTTTTGAGAAGTATTTCAAAGGTGAGAAACCATTCGGACCAGGAAAGAAAAAGAGCGAGTTCCCTGATGCCGTTGTCATTGCAGCACTTGAAAAATGGTGTTTGGATAAGAAACAAAAAATATATTTCATAAGCGGCGATAAGGATTTTTCAGGTATCACCTTAAATAATATTGAATTAATAATGGGCTTGCCCTCATTATTAGATAAGATCAATAAACAAATAAATCATGACCGCTATGACTTGGCTAATATCTTATTTGTTGGGAATATCGAAGCTATCGAGAAACAGATCAAAAACAAATTTTCTTATAAGATTAAAGATGAAATATGGTTCGACATTAGCATCGATGAAGTTAATATAACAAGCTTCAAAATTATTGATCATAGTGTTGAAAGTTTGGATTTCGATGAAGCGAATATCCACGTTGATTTTAATATCGAATACACCTTGGAAGTAACTTACGAAGATTGTTCCTCTGCGTTTTACGACAAGGAAGATGACAAATATTATGGCTGCCAGACTGCTACGGTCACTCTTGAGCAAGATGGACGATACACTGCGGAAATAAATATTGCCGCCGATTTTGAAAACAACGATGCCTATCAAAGTGTAAAAATAGATTGCAATGAAGTTGAAGCGCCTGATGAAGCAGACATTTCCGATCAATTAGAAGGGTATGTTTTTCGATTCTAACGGATTGAATTATTATCTGTAACCATATTTACCGCATTACGGATCACAGCGGCATCCTTCGAAGAAGATACAGCGGAGAGCCGGACCCCGATGATAATCGGGGGAATGCCCTGATTTTATCTTCCCCGTCGCCTGCGTTTTCCGTAAACTTTTTCATCATCAGCGTCATCCGTTATTTGAATTTCAGGAATAAAACCGTCAATATCCAAAGCACTAAAAGTGCCAGGCTCCAAAGTCTCGATTCCCGAATCTGTTTGCGGTGCATCTTTTCCGCTTGTGCCATCTTCTGTTCCATCCTGTTCAGTTGTTTGCTGTTCTTCAGTGCCATATCCAAAATTAAGGGAATTACCTTTATGAATTCTGTCAAATCCTTGTCCGTTACTTCGTCCACTATCTTCTCCGTCTGTTCCGGTGAAGTTCCCGTAGATTGATCTTGTTTTGCTGTTTGCTGCGCTAATAGTTTTGCTATCTCTAATTTGCTCATAATTGATCTGTTTGATTAGTTCGGCCCATTTAAACTGATTGCCCAGGTGTTGCCCTTTGATCTTGAAGCCGCCAAAGAAATAAGTGATGCCACTTATGCGGCCTGTGGATTGCTGATTGAATAGAAAGTTAATGCCGGATTTGTGTCCGTTTTGTATCAGTTCACTAATAGTACGGCTGTTGAGCAAAACATCTTTCATTTTAGCCTGTAGTAACATCCTGGTGGATGGCTTTCCTGTACGGACAACCATTTCAAGTTCGTCTTTAGCGGGTGCATGTACCCGGCTGTCTTTGCTCAGATTGACCTGTACGAGGCTGTAACGCTTTTCGATATTCCTCAATATCAGTTCGCTTCTTCGATAGTTATTCGCATCGGAAACGACCTTACCATCAAAGGTTATCCGGTTTAAGAGTAAGTGCAAATGCGGGTGGCTGGCATCATGATGCCGGAATATGAAATATTGATTATTGCTAAAGCCCATACCTTCCAAATAATGATGTGCAATTTTCAAAAGGGTAGCATTATCAAGCTTATCGTTTTCATGAAAATTAAGGCTGGTATGGTAAATGCATTTATTCAGGCCTGGCCGCAAAGCCCGGATCAGGTCGACTTCATTACGAATTTGTCTGATATCTAAATTCAAAAAATTCGTATCCAGTAGTTCCGCACGTTTTTTAGGATCAGCATGATCAATCTTTCTCATGTTATATCTTAATGCCCCCATAAAGCTTTTACCTATCTTCTGACTTGCTATCATCGAATAATAGTTTTATGATAATTTCCTGCTGTACAAATAGCTGTTCTAAATAACTCAAAACGGCTTTGTGCATGATCCCGGCATTGGCTTTCTTCGCCAGTTGGTTGAGGTTTACACCGATCTTTTTTAATTCAAGGAAAGTTTGCGCGTCCAGTTTGGAGATTTTAGGTTTGGGATAGCGACCACTGAATAATTTCTCCCTGACGACCACGCCGGGCGGCTTGCCGCAATCGACCGCTATTTGACGCAGCAAAGCCAGTTCATGTTCCGTCAACCGGAAAATGAAGCGCTTAGAAAGCTTTTTGCCGTCACTTAACTTTGGCCTGGCCATCAACCCATATTCGGCAATTGATAATTTGCCGGGGTAAAGGTTTTAATTTGGAAAATCAATTCTTCGGTAGTACCGAACTATTACAGGGGGATTTCTTGCTTTGGGGAAAGCGCTGTTAAATTTTAAGTAATAAAATTGAGGAATTCCGTCCCTGCGAAGCAAACTCATTAGTCACACTTAACAGTATATTTGTAGTATAAAACTATGGTTACAGCATTTGAAAGACGAGCCATGCAGCTTGAACAGCCCTTTGGGATCGACCTTATTTGGCGGCGCTCACGGGCTTATACTGTCGATTACAAGACTTATAATAAACTGTTAGAACGTGGCAAACAAGAACAAAAGTCTGACAAAGAAGAGGGCCGGTCTGAAACCGAGACATATCTCATAATTGACAGCTTTTGTGAGATCGAAGAATACGACAGAGTAAGCGAGGTCGCCGCGATCACCCGTCCCAATATTTTGGTTATCCTTAGTATTATTTGCTTCGTAACCGGAAAACCACTGACCACATTTGGCTTCCACAGTACTTTTTCGACTGTAGCCAAGCCTGACGCAAAACTACCGATGAATAACACGCTTTTGGAACTGGAAGGCGAAGACTATTCTGCTTCATTAACTGAAGTTTTAGAAGCAATGAGGGTTCTTCCCGCAGAGAAGCAAACATTAATCTATTCTTTGCTTGACAGATGGCGGAAAGGCAGTTATTTAAGTGAAGAGAACGAAGAAAGCTATTTATATGAAGATGAAGCTGTGCTTGCTTGTTTCCACATTCTGGAACTTCTGGGCAACGAGTATGGTTCGATGATCGATACGGATACCGATAAAAAGGTAAAAGCCTTTACTGAAGAAATACTGACAAATGTTTTTTTCATCAACAACATCAAGACGAGTGCCGACCTTAGCAAATTGATCCATACGACACTTGGTGCTTACAAAACCGTAAAACCCAAAATTCTGCGGATGATGAAAGAACAGGGGATGTTAAAACCGAAAAGTAAAGCACTTATCGAGCGATTCCTTGATCATAGGAATGCGATTGCACATGGCCGGGTTAATCTGTATGAAGATAAGGCGATTTATCCTCTCAAGCCATTCTTTACCCACATAAAGGATATCTATCTGGATATTGAAACTATCCGAATAGTAAGTGCGCGTGCAATTGCAGCTTTTTTAGGCACAACCTTATGGCAAGACGAATGGGACGATTTAATTGCGAGTGAGTTGCCAACCTACGAGCACGTTCAGACATTTAACAGGGGACGGCACTATGATAAACTGACCTGGCGGCAGCTGGAAGACGGAGATGATAACGGGGTTGGTGTGGGGGTATTAATTCACTATTATCGAAATGATACTTTAAAATTCGTGCCCTTCGGGCTTGCACTCTGTAAATATATCCAGGAATTAGAGTTGACTGAGAAAAACGCCATGTTGGTGCTTTACGTAGCTGCGATCCTGGCAGACAGTACAGATGCGGCGGTGGCCGCAAGGTCGCAAGAATTGCTGACTGGAATTAAAGACAGCAAATTGCAAGCCCGTTTTCAAATGCGGGATGTCTTGAAAGAACTGGCTTATCAAGGAAAAGAACCCCAATGGCTGAAAGCATTTTTGATTCTGCGGGTAACTCAGTAATCGATTATATAACAGTTGAGATTCAGCTGCATTGCCGCAGAAACACGTCATAAAATTTACTACAACTACTCAACCTAATCATAGGTGTTACATGCGGAACGAAGTGAGGCATCATTCCCGGATGTAATCCGACAAGCGTTTTGGTATGACCAAAACATGGCTTGCTTCTAGCTTCTAGACATGACAAGGCGACATACATTAATCGGTCGATTAAGTTGGCGTAGATATAATACTTCGGTACAGTGGCAAAAGCTGAATTCTTTTATATTATTTGATCAAAGCCGATTAAATGTTTTGATAACTGTTATATCGTCATTCGTAAGTGCTTACCGGTTGAAAACGCACTTGCTTATGGTATTTAATAAATGGTAAAGTTCTAAACTCTCGCTCTCAGTCAGTAATATTTAAGTAGAATCAAAAACGCCGTAACTGTACTGTTAAGGCAATTTTTCGCTTACCGGGTAGCTCCGGTCGGTGACACAAAAAAGTAATTGTTGAGAAGCTAATTATATTGCTCGCTTCTCGTGCTTACTTGGGCGGGAACGGGGTCAATTTAATTCTTCTTTTATCATGCATCCATTTTTCATCTTCATTTGATAAAGTTTACATTGATAATCATTTTCAGACAGCGCTTCTAATACTTTTTTGATATCCTTGTCAGCTGTTCTAACTCCAAAAATTATAGATCTAATAGATTCTTTCGAAATACTTACATCAGTAAATAATTCATCAGATTGATATTTGACGGCTGTTTCTTTTTTCTTTGTTCGCATATCAATCGTTGCCGTTATTTCACCAAAACTTTCAGCAAACATGAGTCTATATTCGTTTTCATAATTCCAAGATGTTCTTTTAGAAAATGCTACATCTCTTATCATTAAATCTCGTTCCTCTTCGGTTTCTCCATATAGAAGCACGTCCAAAGTATTAGTCTTTGGTTGTAGATTTTCATGATATCGAACATAGCCCTCTCTTAGCAAACGAGGCTTTTTAGAATAGAGACTCTCAAACTCAAGAACGCAACCGAAATGCTGATCAGCATAATGCGCCCACATCAAGTTGTTATCATACTTATCAGTAACACAAAGGATTCGAAAACATTTAATAAGAGCGGTGTTGGTAAAATCTCTATAATCCGATTCTGGGTTACTAAAGATATTTAGAACATCTACTGTAAAACCTTTTGTATCAAAAGTACCTTGCACCATTGACATTCTCATTACATGAATTATCAGCTTAGAAACATCGCTAAACTTGTTAAAGTTATATATAGATTGGCCCGTTGCACATTCAGTAAGTATTTTTATGTAGTCATTGTAAGAACTTAAAAATTGTTCTTTAGTAAATGGTGCAAACTGACACTCTTCTAAATCATTAAAAACTAATGGGCTGGACCATCGTAACGTTTTATTTTTAATAACAAGAGTTGCAGTTGAAATATTTGTGTATTTATAAAAATTCATAATTAATTGTGCTGTCGCCTAATTGTTGTACAATACCGGGCTTTGCACTAACGGGTGCAAAATCCATAGCATCCGATTCTTAAATACGTTTCAGTTTAATTCCCCCAACTTTTAGTAATTGAACCGAAGTCGACACCTTTATACCATTCGTTCTTCCACTTTTCAAGGTAAGGAATGTCGTTTGACGAGGGTTCATTATCGCAACGATCTATTTTGACAATCGAAGGCATTACAGTTGCTTCACCAATTAATAGAGCTTCTCCCGATTGTAGTGAAGGCAGTATATCTGTCACAGAACCTAGTGAATCGGGCAAAAGCCGTTTCACATAATTTTGATCATCGGGATTTGTCAATCTCATGGCAATAAAGTTATTACATTGAGAAAAGATAGTTTCTGACAATTCAGAGGGCCGTTGGCTAACAATTGCAAGAGAGATGCCATATTTTCGTCCTTCTTTTGCAATTCGTTCGATGGAAGCTCTTGATGCTTTAAAACGAGCAAGGTCGCTTTTAGGAACATATTTGTGTGCCTCTTCGTAGACTAGAAGCAACGGCATATCATTATCGCCTTTTTGTTTTTTATAATAGTAAGAGTAATCGAATAAAAGTCGCGAGATCAAGGAAACTGTAATGCTCAAAACTTCAAACGGAACACCGCTTAGATCTATGATTGTAACATTTGATGTTGCATTTTTTCTTTCTCCATCTTTGTAACCATATCCGAGAAATTGCCTCAATGTTTCTTCAAAAGTTATTGTTTTGCTTTTTTCACCAAATAAAAATTGCCTTAGCCTCGGAGAATTTACCTTACTTGTCAACCTGGAAACAAATTTATCAATCGATCCATCACAGAAGGTTCCTTTAGAGATGCCATGCCCCCTGTCTTTGCTTTCGCGCCTTGTGGATTCGAAAGCATGTAAAGTGTGAAAGTATTTTTCAAATTTCTTCGATTCATTATCAAATGTTTCTGCTCCTAACGAGAATTGAATATTGAGGTCATCCTCACTGTGTTTGGTTTCTCTGCGGAGATTTTGTAGGCAATTTAGTATTTCATCAATATCAAATTTTAACGGGCTGTCAAAATAGACTTTTTCTTCATCGGGATTTTTAGTAATCTTATTCTCCGTTATTAAGCTTCTTAAAAGTGAAGACTGATTGTAGTTATTGTTATCACCGGATTCCAAGAACAATTCCTCCAATTCATCTCCATTTAAAAGCCAATATGGTAATACCAAATCATCTATTGTGACAACATTGGCATTGGGGAAAGCAGTTGAATATTCAGAGTGAATGTCAAAAATGATGATGTGAGAATTGTTGAGACCGGTAAAATTTGTTTTCCGCTCCTTAGTTGCGCATTGTAGAACCTTGGCTGTCGTGTGTGATTTTCCAGAACCCGTAGACCCTACAATGGCAAAATGCTTATTAAAGAATTTATTCCCGTTAACCGGAACATCGATTCTTTCCTTCAGTGAAAGTGCTAAACTGGAAAAACAAAAATATTCATATCCTTTATCTTTACTACCACTTGAGTAGATTGCTTTAATGTCTTCAACGGTAGCTTTAGTCGCTTCTTTTGGCGGAAGAGCAATCGAGTCCCCACCTCGTCTAAACGTACCATTTTCAATTGTTCCCAGCGGATTAGCCTCAATCAAATAGTTTCTTGACCCTTTTTCGGTAACTTCAATTAAAAAACTTTCTATGATCGCTATTAACTTAATGTCTGAATTTTCATTATCTGCTATCTGAATATATGAGCCAACTTTCAATTGCTCAGCACCTTTAAACGCATTTAAGTCGTCTATTTTAATTTTTACCTTGTTAGGCAAAACTGCAATTACTTCACCGTTGGCATTTACTGATTCTTCCATTAGATAATTTCTTTGATATCGTTTAAGTCTTTAATTTCAATTTTGATTTCAGTGGCCTCATTAATACCAGCAACTGGTGATGTGAAGTAGAATTGATATATTTCTTTTGACTTTGTCTGCCCAGCAAGAAATTCAATGAGTTCTGTTTGTCCGTTAATAAATTTAAATTGAATTTTATTGGTGAAATCTGGCTTAGTTAGGATACTGGCCAAATTGAACGTGGCCTTATAAAAATTGTAGCCATCTTTTATTACATAGCCATCATATTGGAGATCTGTTTTAACCGTCTTTAAATCTCCCTCGGAAACACCACGCAAAAATATATATGGGCAGAACCTATCGGCATCAGGGGTAGTCTTTGTTTTATTTTTAGCCCACTTGGATTTGATCAGAAGGATTAGCTCTTTAAGCAGGCTTAAATTTGAACCTGGTGGGATTTCAATTATGAAGATCCGTTCCAGGGGCTCTGTATTCAACCCCGTTTTGAAATAAAGTTTTCGAATGTTTTTATGATACTTTTCTTTTCCCATTTCCTCTAAGTAAGAGGACCTGAAAATAATCTTTTTACCAGTTTTGATCAGCTTATCGATTTCTGCTTTAGAAGTTTTGCGGTTTGCGACTTTTGAAGGCGGATTCTTTGAAACAAGATCTAGAATATAACTTGAAATAATTGAGTAATATATTTCAGCTTCTTCCAAAGTTTTGGAGTAGCTAGTTTTTATATGTCCGATCAGTGCAGCATAATTATGCTCAAAATCGTCGGCATAAATCACAGTAAAACCCTTGACAAAGCCAGCAAGAACTGTGGCGTTATAACCGCTTTTTTTACCAATTATTACTTCAAGATCAGCAACGGTCTTAAAAGTTTTCTTAATTGGTGCAACACCCTTTAAATATATATAGAGCACATATTTTCTCTTTGGATTAGCGATATAGTTGTCGATCAGTTGTAGGATAGGTTTTTTTGTCTTTGCTTTTTGAGCCGCTGCATCATAATCTGTGTTGTGATATTTTACCTGAACTTCATAATCATCGTAGGAATAATCTTGAATCTGCTCGACTTTTACATCCAAAGTTGGATTGCCAAATATCTCTAAAATGGTTTTATCGAATTGATATTTATAGCCTCGTAAAGCTATGTAGGCTCCGTCCATAATTGAATAAGGTATTTGGTATAATTGGTTATTTAAAATTAGTCGTCAAAACGTGAGCGAATAACTAAATACATTGCAAATTAACAAAAATTGGTGAGAATGATTATATAATAAGCAAACCAGTTCAGTATCCTCTTTTTACAGTAAAAGAAAAAATAGCTCAATTACTTCAGGGAACTATCGACATCATTTTTTAATTACCAATATCACTCATTAGAGCGAGTGCCGGCGTATCTATTCCAAGAACACTTTTGATCACGCCATAAGCTTTATCATACTTTCAATAAAGCCAATTTCATCATTGGTCAGTTTATATTTTAAGTACAGCTGTCTGTCAATTTCTTCCGGCGACTTAGTCCAATCTAAATCTGAATCTAAAGCGAAATTTTGAAGAGGGACAAAATGATAGGTTCTAGATGTTCCATGTTGACTTATTTTCGCTAAACTATGCATGAATCGTGCAAACCTAGTTCTAAGGTAATTTGATAGGTTGTTGCTTGAGATTTCATCTAATAATAATTCAGCACCTACAACTAAAAATGTTTCTGTGCAAATTGTGCCAGGTTTCCCGACGAATGAATTTTGGTTATCATCATTTAATTCTGTTCCAATGTTATTAGATTCTGGTATGTACACCTTCCAAACATCAATCCAATCTCTATGTGAAACAACTTCTGTCTTATCAACATATCCTATTGCATTCGCTCTGCCATAACAAATTATCGGTTTTTTAAGGCCTTTCGAGCTACTTTTAAATTCTTTGTCTTTAACAAAGTAAGTTCTAAAACCAAATGCTTTTGCAGCAGACACGTGTGTCGCTAAACTTGCAAATCCTTGGCTTCTACTCACTTTTTCAATTATAGCAACGCCAACGCTATGACGGATTAAGATGTCCGAATTCTGAGTTTTTAGGCTTCTAACTTTAATAATAGGATTTAAATCATCTTTATACGAAAAGACTTTAGTTAAATCCTTTCCGTTATCATAATTCTTATCCCATAGGAAATAACAAATTCCGCCTCGAACATTAATATTCTGAAAAATCAATTCAGGTTTAAGAAAATCGTGTAACTCTGATATATGAATATCATTTAACATCTCATCTCTAAAATCGTCCAACCCTCGCCCGCCAGCATACCATCGGGTTGGCATAATTAGAGATATGTAGTCTGGCTTAAGTTTTCTAGCCATTTCCACAAAATGATTGTAAATTGGTAATGCGGTGTTGACATTAGCACCACCTTCTTTTTGCTGGTAAGGGGGATTACCAACGATTACATTAAAGTGCATCTTTTTCGAATTTATTTTTATATCCTCTTCTTCAATGAATTTATTTTCTTTGACTAGATCATAAGACGTATAGGTTTCTTCAATATGACTGATGTCTAACTCAAGTAACAGATATACTTTTCTTGTGAACTCATAAGCTATTTTTGACGTGGGAACAGAGTATAAATTGTTTGCTATATCCTTGCCAAATTTTTTGTAAACGCTATATACAAACTCACCTTGTTTCGCTGAAATATCCAGAAGTATTGAAGAACTATCAATAGCATCAACAGGTAATGATTTAATAATCATATCAGTCACAATTTCTGGAGTTACAATTTCAGAATCTGATAAGCGACTGAATTTTTTCAAAGCATTACTTGCCCTTTCTATTGGAGCTATCGTTGGATCATTTGCTAGTGAATTTATATTTTGGATTTTATAATCAAGTTCACTTAATACAAATGGATTGATATGTTTTTGAAATAAAATAAGTACGCCTTCGTTAAGACTTAGATTGGAAGCAATCCTCAAATTATTAGCGTTATCCGTTATTTGACTAATAATATCTTGAAGTGATTTGACTTTAGAATCTATTAAAAATGCAAAGAACAACATTCTTGCATAAAACGTAGCGAACTGACCTTTATAATCTGGTTCAGTATCAGTTTCATTGCCTTTTTTCTTTTTTATATCTTCAAGATTTTCACCTTCTTTTTCAACGTCACTTTCTACTTCAAACTCATCGCCTTCACCCTCTGAAGGCTTTATTTCTATGCCTTGTCTTGAACCTATTTTTCCTTGCTTTTCAATTTCAGCCTTTATTTCTTCTATATTTAATAAAGAATAGTCAATTGATATAGTTGTTGCCTCATCAAGGACGCTTCTACTGCTAGAGTATTTTCTTATAGCATCTATAATATCAGATGGTTCTATCTGTACAATTTTATTATTATTCAGTGCAACTATTGGAGAGATCTCTAGCTCTCTTTGTATTCTTTCTTTTAACTTATTATTTCCGTTGGACTCGGTGTTTACGTTGTAAATTTGAGATTTTTGTTCCTGCATTAGGAACATTCTACTAGGATTAAAGTCCACCAACAATGTTTGTGGCTTCATATTATACTTAACTACATCTCCATTCGGCTCTTTATAAACATTTATGTATTGATTTTGCAAACGAAAAATTGCTTGATCGTATTCTTGTGGAGATGTTGTGTCTTTTAGGTAAAGCATAGTATCCCATTCTGGAACAGTACTACCAGTTAACATTCTATTTACTGTTAGAGTTATTGTCTTTAAATTTTCACCTTCACATTTTTTGATTTTGGATTGCACTGATTGTGTGTCTTTAAAGCTTTTGTCACTTTCTAAACCGGAAATATTTATGATTTCATAATTGTTAAGATGTTTGAATTTCTGGTTATTGATTAATTCTTCTAAAGCGTCACAAGATGCACGATAAGGAAGCACACACACAATATGGCGACACATTTTGCCTTCATTTATTTTATCATAGTCTAAGAAACTTAATAAACTGGGGTCGTTTTCTGACCCATCGATAACTCTTAACAAATCAATAATTTCTCGTTCATTCTTAAATTTTTTATGTAACATATTATCCTTGTCGATAATTATCGACTGGGGTTTAAAAAGTTCCGAAAAAGCATAAGTTATTCCTTGCCTTTTCATCTCTTCCATTTTTTTTCGGGATGATTCGTTTGGATTAAATGCAAATCGAATCATTTGTGGGAATCCGTAATATGGGTTATCCCATTCCTTAATTTCGTCTTTATTGAAATTCTCTAAATCCCATTTTTTTTGATCCTCTGCAATATTTGTAAATTGGTAGAATGCAATGATGTCATCGGTTGTAAACTCGCTATTCATCAGTATGCGATAGGGGGTACCAGATAGGTGAATGCGTATTTTAGCATTAAAAACTTTAACAGTAATTTCTAAATCATCTAAAGTGTCGTCATTGAGTTTCAATTCACTTTTTATTTCTCTCCCATTTAGATTTTCTTCCTTTAACACCTTGCCGTATTCTGATGCCCTTGCTCCAAAATGTGTTTCATCAATTAACAGTAAGTCAATTTCGTTGTTAAAAATCTCTCTATGCTTGGATTTTATGGTATCTCCTTGAAGGTCTTGTAAAGTCAGAAATAAAACAATTTTTCCATTGGCCTTTAGATTTTCAGTTATTATAGTGTCGCTATTTAGGAGCGAATTACCGTCAAGAAAACTATAACCCTCAAACTTAATATGGCTTTCGACGGTCATTTTCCATTCTTCTCTGACATCGGCCTTGGCTGAAACCACAATTATAACTTTGGCACCCATTTCAACTGCACAGCACATGGAGGTAAATGACTTACCGAAACGCATTACGGCATACATCAATAGGTTTGTCCTTCCTTTGCTTATTGCCTCTCGAAACTTTTGTATAGTCTCTTGTTGATTTGGTCTTGGCGCGTAGTTTTGAATTCTACTGTATATGTGAGTAATTGGAATATGACTTTCAGCAAAACGATAATATTGGTATTTTGAATCGTTGTTTTTATACCCATTCTTAATATCATCTATTGCATCTTGCAAATCCTGGCCCGTAGCATCTTTGAAAAACTCATTTGAATAGTAAGGGAACTTTTCAAAAGTGCTACGTTCCAAACGTTTTCTTTTTAATTCACGTTCTAAAAAATAATGAACTGCATAGTCTCTAAAAAATGTATCATCGTTAACTTTTGCTACATTTCCAAACTGTCTTTCAAGGTTCGGAAAGTATTTTCTCCATTCATTTAACCTTACTTCGATAGGGCGATACGTGTCGCCAACTTTGAGATAATTAGGTAATGTTTGTGTCGTGAAAGCATATATATAAGGTTCAACTCTTCCAATTATTAATTCATCAAGAATTTCTACATTAATGTCATTTGAACCCATCATATTTACTTCTTTAACAAGTCAACAAACCTAATTACCTTGCCGCTTCTACCTGTATTTTTATCTTTTTCGTCCCAATTCATAATCTTACAATATGTTCCGTTATGTAGCAAGATATTCTGGGACTCACATCCCTTGCATTTAAAAATTCCATTTTCAGAATTACCGAATAAATCTTCGGTTTTTTTGATCAAGTCGGAACAACTATAAGGCACTACGTATTTTAAGGCATCCATTTGCCATACATTCCACGATATAATAGAGGCGATATTTTGAATGGACTCTAATGTTGGCTCATCTTGAAATTTGTTTATGTAATTTTCGATAAATGTTAAGAGCATTGCCTCGCGTGCCAATAGCAAGCTATCACCTTGCCATTCAAAGGCATAAATATTTTTATATGCAATTTGGGCAGCTTTTAACCATTCATCAGTTGAGTCAACATTTTCATTGATCACTCTTAATTTTCTATCTAAAAATCCAATTCTATTACCAATCGGAATGAATTCGCCAGTTGTAGTATCGTATCGACTTATAATATACGGACCTTCACCACAAGAAATCTCTAAACGGGTATCACGAATATAATCTTCCCACGTTTTGCCTTTGGGGAAAGCTATTCTCATGTTATTCGTTTCCCAAGTTTTAGAGTTATGTTTTAAGAAAATATCTTTATTAAAAACATTTTCTTTTCCGAACCAGGCGCTGTCAATTAAATTATTTTGTGCATTACATATCCACGAAGGCGTAAATACCTCTGCCATTTCCTTGGATCTGGTTTGTTGTTGAATTTTGTCTTTATTAACTCGTGGCATTAAAATGTTGCCATTATTACCGGTGATTAAACCAGGCAAAATATTCAAGCGTGAATTGTATAACTCGCCTAGATATTCATAATTGGCAGTTGCCCAAAGAATATTTTTTTGTGTTGTATTATCACGTAACAAAATGTCGAGAACCTCAGGGTATTCCGCAATTATTTGATTTTCTAATATGTCGACTTGGATACGCACGTTTAAACTTTCTTAATTTATTTGAAAAAAGATCCTAATAAGACCTTAAAAATACATCTGACGAATAATTATTACTTTATGACTCTCCTTCTAGCTTACATTTGGTATAGCTTAGAAATGCTAAGATAAGGAAATGATGGTAGAGACATTAAGGATACCTGCTTATGTTTCCTAATTTTCAATGAAGGGAAAAAAACCAAAAAATCGTTAGCAAGGTGCTCCTGGTTATAGTATGCCAATGAAGGCTGTCCGAGAGCGCCTTGATCAAATGCTCGTTTTGAATGAGTTAAGAGGATTTTAGCATTGATCCAGTCTAAATTCCCCAACCAACATCTCGCATTATTAACATATTAGTCAAACGAAGCAATCGCGATTAAAACGGCAAGTCTTCTTCTTCCGATTTTATATCATTAGCCACACCTTTGGGCAAAGCAATATCGTTAACAATATAGAGGTTTAAAATGTCGTCACGATCCATAAAGATAATATGCCGTCTTTGCGATGCATCCAATTGACCGGCTAACCAGTTTCTCGCCGCTTTAGTAATATCACCACCTGTAACGATGAAGGCATGGTCTACCAGTACCTTTTTTCCAATTTCAGGATCGAAGATTTCGTGGCCCAACATCATAAGTACTTGCTTATATACTTCGGCAACATTGGTGTTTGTGCCTTTGCTACCACCTGACGAGTCTAGTTTGCCCTTTTTGACCTGAATACCGAAATATAAGTAATGATGAGTAGGCAAGGTGAATTTCATCCAAATATCTTTCCCATATTCGAGTTGTTTGTCATTATGTCCAGTTACTGTGATTCGATGGAAACCAAGATGCCTGAACAAAGGCATTAAAAGATGTTCAATTAAATCGTCTTCAGAAACTTTGTCCAAATATGCTGTAAGCTTTTCTTTCCGTTGTACTTCTGCCGCAGAAAGCGGGCGGTGTGGATTAAGCTCTGGAGAGGTAGTAATATTTGATTTAGGAACAAGTGTAACTCGCGATATTTCTTCATTATCTAAGTGCCTAATTGGTAAAGAAAACTCTTTGAGCAGATTTTCTTCCCACTGGTCAAGGTTGTTCCGTAGTTCGATAAATTTTTTAACCTCTACTTGGAAAAAAACAGTGTAGTAATAAATCCCACCGTTCCAATTATCATACCCGGTTTGCCTAATGGTAATTTCTGCTTTAGTCATTAGGCTAAGTAACTCTTCGGATTTATCAGCTTCTGCTATTTTCTTTACAGTTTCGATTAGTGATTTAAATTCTTCTGTATTGTCAATCATTTAGCCTATAGTTGGTATTATCAACTCGGTACTAAGTTACACGAATAATAAGCGTAAAAAAAGCCCGCAGATTTGCGGGCTACGCTACCCAAACTGGGCTTGAACAAGCTACACAATGGCAGATAACATTCTCATATCTTCCTCTAAGCGGTTCGACTTTAGTCCTGTTGGGCTGCCGAATCGGACAAACTTGAAAAATCAAGTTTTGTCCGATTTTTTTTTGTCCCTAACTTATTGTTCATCAAATAAATCAATTGGGCTGCTTCATTGATTTTAGCGGTTCGATAATCAATTCCATCAAAACACAGTTTTTGTGGGTATATCGAACCAATGATTGAACGTTTAACGGTAGTATCGGCTTCACTATTAGCGATTTGCAGCCTTGATAAGTTAGTAAGAGCATTAGGAAAGTAATCCACTTATGCTTAAATTTACGGTCCTATAGATATGTTATGAGAAATGATAGATAAGATACTCGATGCATCGACTGAAAAACTACTAAATGCATTTGGCGCTGGTGGCCATAAGCCGGGGGCAGGAAGTGCTGCTGCTTTACAAGGTATGTTATCAGCGAAATTAATTTTAACAGTCATAGAACTTTCAGGTGAGGAAAAGAGAAAAAAATATTATGAGGCAATATATGCTCAATTGAATGAAATGTCTTCTGCAATCAATGATCATATCTATCCACGATTAGAAATATTATTTCAGCAGGATTCAGAACAATTTCACGCCGCTTTTGAATTCCGAAGCGCCAGAGACAATGAACCTAAAATTAAATTACGTCGACAATTAGCGCAACAGGCAAAAGATGCCCTCAAATTAGCAGTGGATACACCGCTGGAAATTGCGAATTTGTGTATCATTTTAGCGGACTATGCAACATTTTTATTCAACAATGGATTTACTGCAGCCAGAGGCGATTCAGGTGTAGGTTTACATAGCTTAATCTCAGTTATTCCAGGTTGTCTATCAATCATTAACTTAAATCTGCTTTCGATAGATGACGAGGATTGGATTGAAAACATTAGAGCGTCTACGGTAGAGTTAAAAGATAATTATGATAGGCTATTATTAATTGCTGCCAGTGACCTTCTATCGCTCGAAAAGGAAGTCGAAATGAGTCAATCGCTACAGAAGGAAATTAAGCATTTTAGAGCGACTAAATTAACTAAACCAAATTTGACGAATAGTGGAATTGAAGAAATAGCAGTTACGATACAAAATCTATTATGGAAATTCCGAGATATTGTATTGAAAAAGACACATATAGGTAATCCGCGAGAAGTATTAAAGCCTAAAACCGCCTTGGAAAAATTATTGGATTATGAAGTAGTTTATATAGATAGTTTTGCCAATTATAATTTTGCCGGCGAACTGGTTGAAATAGCTGGAATTATCGATAATACAACTAAGGCGGTTGGGATATCTAGAAATTTTCCGCGTCATGTTCAAAACTTTACATTAGCGCATGAATTAGGACACGCATTATTGCACAAGCAATCGGTCATACATCGCGACAGACCATTGGATGGTACTAGTGGGGGTGTAAGAGAACCTATAGAACAGCAAGCAGATAAATTTGCCACCTACTTTTTAATGCCTAAAAAACAAGTAAAAGCGTTATTTCATGAACTGTTTTCGATGGATAAATTTACAGTTAACGAGGATAATATTTTTGCGTTGACAGGGAAAGATCTAAAGACTTTCAGAAGCGAGCACCGAACCCCACGCGATCTATCAAGATTTGTGGCTTCTGTTGAATACCTTAATGGCACTCCGTTTAAATCTTTGGCTGATGTATTCAATGTATCAGTAGAAGCTATGGCCATCCGATTGGAAGAGCTTGGGATTACAGATAAACAATCTAATCAGGCTTCCGTAATGGTATACCAGTAGGACACTTCTTTTAAATTATTTAAAAACCCTAATCTTCCTTGCTTCTTTTGCTTCTTTTCTTGCAAGAAAAGAAGTTCGGGCAATCAAATAATTAAAAAATATTATGTTAAGTAATTTTCAATGATGGCACTTTGAAATTTCGTCATACTTGGCTCAATATCAAAATATTGAAAATTCTTAAGATTCTGCTAATAATTTCAAATCCGCTAAAAAGGGGTTCGAAAAGCTTCCCCTAGGGGCTGCTTTATTGATACCTTTTCTGCTATACCATCACTATTGATAAATACTTTGAGTATTACAAACTCCTGTTTGATATTATTAGTTAGCTATATCGGTTCAACTAAAAATTAATTTGCTTTCCATAAAGAAATAGAATCGACATTACCTCAAAAACCAGTAACTTGACCAAAATACAAATCGTATGTCAGGAGTGAATAAAGTTACGCTGGTGGGTCATATGGGCAAAGATCCTGAAATACATCATCTTGCAGACGATGTTTCCGTGGTAAGATTTCCATTCGCAACAACTGATTTCATAATGAAGAACGGGGTTAGAACGGAACAAACCGAGTGGCACAATATCGTTATGTGGCGAGGCTTGGCGGAGGCCGCAATGAAAACGCTCTATAAGGGGAAACTAATTTACATTGAAGGCAAACTGAAAACCAGGCACTACATTGATAATGAAAATATCAAACGATATGTGACAGAAATAATTGCTGACAATTTTGTTCTATTAGGCCGAGCAAGTGATTTCGACGAAAACGATTCCAGCAAATACCTGGACCACTTATAGTTTTCTATCTGTTGAATCCTCAATAGCAAGTAAGATCAACTCTTCATCTGAAAGTTCAATTTTTCTCGCGTTAAGGTAAAACACGCGTTCGCCAATCTGCCTAAAACGGATTTTGACTTTAAAATCCTCCATTACTTTTTTGTCCGGCAATATCGTATCCAAAAGCTTCCTTAATTTCGGGAGGTTCCATTCCCTGTTGCCCAAGTCGAAGAATAATTTTCCTTCCACATCGTTTTCACTCAACCGGAACTTATTATAGAAACTTTTACTGGCGCGCCGCACGCGGAATGTTTGATCAAGTATGAGTAATGAATCGCGAATGGTATCGACAATTGCTTCAGTATACATCCGGGAACGGTTTAACTGCTCATTACGATCCAACAATTCCTTGTTAATCATAATAATTTCTTCATTCGTACTTTGCATTTCCTCCTTCGATGTTTCCAGTTCCTCGTTCAGGCTTTGTTGTTCCTCACCAGCAGACAGTAATTCTTCGTTGTAGCTCTGCAACTTCTCATTTGCCGCTTCCTGCTCTTCAGTAATCACGCATATTGGCACGGGTTTGAGTTAACTCACGTTCCAATTGCTCGATCCGAACCGTGGATTGGTCAAATGCCGTATCTTCTGATGAACGATCAAGCTCAAAAAGCAGTGGTTGTATGCCAGTTGAAGATGCCTGCTGAAAGACGACTAAAAAATAAGTTTCAGGGCTATGGTCGACTGGCAGCACTTGTAAATGAACATAATATTGTAATTCATTAAATTCATAGGGGACACTATACTTTTGTGCTGTTTCCTTGCTTTTTTTGGCCTGTAACAGCAATGTCTGCAAGTCGAAAGAGATATCCTCACGAGCAATTTTTAGTAAGTTGAAACTTGGTTTTCCGGTAGGTAACGCTAGCCAATGATCAGTTGGAGATTCCGCTCAAACTGACCACCTGATTCCGATTTAAAGTGACCAGGGTATTCCGGACCAAAATGACCACCTGATTCCGGATCAAACTGACCACC
>JBEHXM010000016.1:0-49449 GCA_048498695.1 Bacteroidota bacterium | reverse complement strand
ATAAATAAAAGAACATGACAACCAGGCGTTCATTTTTAAAAACCACAGCAATGGTATCAGCCGGGCTATTAGTAGCTCCTGATCTGTTTGCCAGAGCCAAAAAACGGCAGATAGGCACCCAATTATATACCGTACGCGATCTGATGGCAAAAGACCCGCTGGGCACATTGGCAAAAGTTGCGCAGATAGGTTTTACCACCGTTGAAGGCGCTACCTACACCGGCACCGAACTGTTTTATGGCATGCCTGCTGCACAGTTTAAAAGTGTATTAGGTGATAACGGCCTGGAAATGCCAAGCGCCCATTATGTACTCGGCGAATCAATGGCAAATGCCAAAGGCACCCTGACCAACGATTGGCAAAAAGCTGTAGAGGATGCTGCAACAGTTGGTCTGAAATATATGGTTTGTGCCTATTTATTTGACACCGAACGCGGTAACCTTGATCATTATAAGAGCACGGCCGAAAAACTAAACAAAGCCGGCGAGGTAGCAAAAGATGCTGGTATTCAATTGTGCTACCACAATCATAATTTTGAGTTTGTGCCACAGGAAGGTCAATTACCGTATGACGTATTACTGCAGAGTAGTGATGCCGACCTGGTAAAAATGGAAATGGATATTTATTGGGTATATAAGGCCAAGCAAGACCCGATAACGTTATTCAAAAAATATCCGGGCCGTTTCCCGCTGTGGCATGTGAAGGATATGGATAATACTCCTGAGCAGAATTTTACCGAGGTAGGTAATGGTGTGATCCCTTTCAAAACCATCTTCCCTCATGCTAAAGAGGCAGGGCTGAAATATTTCTTTAACGAGCAGGATGTAACCCCTGGCGATCCATTGGTAAGCATGGCAGAAAGCTATCAATATATAAAAGATAATTTAGCCTGATCAACCGGGCCTGATCAACCAGGTATATTTATGCCTGGTTGATCTTTTTTGGGTTAAGCTGCTATATCCAAATGGCTGTTCAGGATGCTTACAAAATGATCCATATCAAATGGCTTTTTGATCAGGTCGTCAGCACCGCATTCTTTTTTGATCTGCTCTATATCGATGTTAGCCGATACCAGTATCACGGGTATATGTTTTAGGTCATCCTGGCTTTTAATGTAGGCACAAAAGGACTGTCCGTCCTCATCTGCGCCCTCAAGGTTCAGGTCGAGCAGCACCATATCTATCTCCTGTTCATCCAGCTTTTCCCTCGCCCAACCGGTATCAGCAAGGCTGATCACATGAAAACCCTGCATTTCAAGGATGATGCTGATCATCTCCGCGATCACCGGGTCATCCTCTATCACTAATACTTGTTTCTTCATAAAACTAACAAAACAAGAATGATGCCTTCCTGCAAAAAACAGAAAACTTATTGCCACTCACTTGTTTATATAAGACATCATTGACCAAAAAAGACATGGCCCATTTAGAAGTTCAACCCAAACGCAGCAGCAACTGGTGGCTTTGGATCATTCTCGTTATCATCGTAGTGGCAGCAGTCGTTTATTTTTATAATGGCTACACCGATGGCAACGTCACCACAACCAAAACTGATACTACCAAAGTCACGACGGATACGGTCAAAGTCAAAACGGATACCGCCGTATCACAGCCTGCTAAATAAAGTTTATTATTAAAACTGGAAAATTATGACTACCAAAGAAAAAATAGCCTACCATCTCGAGAAGCTTAAAAAAAGCGGTTTCGAGATCGTTGATGGTCAGCCTGACATCACCGGCTGGAACGTGAAATCGCGTAGTGGTAAAAAGGTAGGTGAGGTTGACGACCTGCTTTTTGACCCGCACAACCGCAAGGTAAGATACCTTATCCTCGACCTGGATGATAATGAACTGGGAATAGCCGAAGACCGCAAAGTGCTGATCCCGATTGGTATTGCCGAGTTGTACACTAAATCGGATCGTTACGAGCATAGTGCCGACCCTGCTTTTGCTGCTTATGATCCGGCTAATGACGGAAATGTGGTTTTTTTACCTACAGTGAGTGCCGAGCAACTGGATATGCTGCCAATATTTGAAGAAGGACGCCTGTCGCACCACATTGCAATGGCGATCCGCAAAATTTTAGAGCCGCGTTCTGATACTGCTTATGATGAGGATGAATTTTACCGTCATGAGCATTTTAATGATGATAGGTTCTATCACAGGCGTTAGGAAAAATAAAGAGCTAATAAAAAAAATTGTCATTCTGAGCATAGCGAAGAATCTTCTTCATCAGGACTTTGCGGTTGAAGACATGCGCATACTTAGCTTGCGTAGAAGATTCTTCGCTATGCTCAGAATGACAGCGTTCTTATTCAAAGCCTTTGTTCTTACCACAAATAATAGGATCACCGATGAAACTAATCTGTGATGAAAGGCAGCGATGCATTTTGATAAGCCGGCTTTTTAAGCTGGGCAATTAACCCCTCGAAACTTTTCATCGGGCCTTGTGTGGCTAAAAGGTTCACCAGCCATGCCGGGATATCGCCGCCGGGATCAACCTGTAAGGTGTATTCTACTTTAACAAGGTCGCGTTTTAATGGGGTGAGTATCCACAAACCTTTTGACGACTTAACCCTTACTATTCCACTTTTAGTTTCAACAAAACCTGGTACCGCGGGGCCGTCCACGGTCACTACTTTGGTTACCGGGTTCTGATGAACGGTCAAATGAGCCACAAAATCGCGATTTTGAGCAGGCCAGGGAAGATTTATTTCAGAGTAATAATATAACTCAGAAGGCGATACCTGTTTGATAAGCGTGCAGGATTTGGTATGATCGATCCATTCAGGGCTGGTTTTGATATCCAGCAGTACTTCCACTACCTGCGATGCAGTAGCGTTCAGTTCACAAACCACCCTTATCGAATTAAACTTCGACCCGGATACCGTGCTGCTGTAAACTTTTATGCCGTTCTTTTCATTCTTAAGCTTCCAGTCCGTTTGTGCATCAACACTTGTGATGATTAAAAGAAGAAGGGCTGTAATAACAATCCTGTACATCTTCAAATTTAGGCATATTGAAGAGGTTATGACCTGCAATCCGGCGGGTACAATAAAAAATTACTCAAACGTGATGATCACATCATCACCAACCGGGTGACCGGTACAGGTCAGTATCCAGCCGATTTTAAGATCTTCGTCAGTCAGCACATCATTTTCAGCCATTACAACTTCACCGCTTTTGCACAAGGCCATGCAGGTGGAACATATACCCGAGCGGCAGCTGTAAGGCAGCTGAATCTTATTTTGTAAAGCCGCCTGCAATATCGATTGGTTTTCGCCAACCGGAATGTCATATAATTCACCCCGGAAATGCATCTTAACGTTTCCCGGCGGGTAATTCTGCCTGCCATCCGTCACAGGTATGGTTTCAATTACAAAATTTTCCTTTCGTATTTGAGCAGGCTCAATACCCATAAACAGCAGCGTAAGCCTTACCATGCGCATATAAGCAAACGGGCCGCACAAATAAAATTCAGCTTTGTCGAAACCGAAGCTTATATTTTGCAGTATCATCTTCTCCACCATCACATTATTTAGCCTGTTACCTTCGCTACTTAATAAATGAATAATGCTTAATCTGCCGGGATGAGCAGAGGCCAGTTTATCCAGTTGTTCTTTAAATAATATGGAAGATTTATTTTGGCTGCTATAGATCAGTACGAATCTGCTTTTGCCCGGTTGGGTAAGCGCGTATTTTAATTGGGCAAATACCGGCGTGATGCCGCTGCCCGCAGCAAAAAGAAATATATCTTTTTCAGAAGTATCATTGATGGTAAACCTTCCTGCAGGTTCCACTGCGTTTAATATATCTCCCGGTTTTAATTTGGTCAGCATGAAGCGGGAGATATCCCCATTGGTTATCCGTTTTATGGTAATGGCCAGTTGGTCTTCGGCGGGTGATGAACTTAACGAATATGACCGGCGTATCTCTTCATCATGATGCGTAAATACCAGTGTAATAAATTGCCCGGCTTTGTAATGGATCTTTTTGCCGGATATTTCGCTTAAAAAGAAGGTCGCCGTATCGTCCGTTTCCCATTGAATGGCTTCAATTTTTAACTGAAGCATCCCGATCAGGCTTTAAGTACCAGTTTACCAAACTGCGATGAATTCTCCATTTTATCGATTGCTTTCTGTGCCTGCGACAACGGGAATACCTCATCAATTACCGGCACTATTTTATGCTGGTTCACAAAATCAACCATAGCCGTAAAGTCGTCAGGCGAACCCATGGTGGTTCCCAATATTTGCAGTTGCTTCCAGAATATTTTCCGGCCGTTAAGCGGAGGAATATTTCCGGCAGTACCACCAAAGAAAACAACCCGGGCACCCGGATTGGCGATATCCAGCAGCTTGTCAAAGTCCTTACCCAATGCACTGTCGATAATTATGTCAAAGCCTCCTGCTAAGTGCTGTAATTCCTGCGCCCAGTCCTGCGCTTTATAATTTACCCCGGCACATGCCCCCAATTGCCTGGCCCGCTCTATCTTTTCACCATGACCAGAGGTAACAAATACCTGGCAGCCTGTGGCCACCGCCCATTGCAATGCGAAAGTTCCAGTACCGCCGCCTATGCCCGTTATTAATACCTTATCGCCCTTTTTTGCTTTGCCTTTGGTGAACAATGCACGGTAAGTGGTCATGCCGGCTAATGGCAGTGCGGCTGCCTGTTCCCAGCTCAAATGTGCCGGTTTTGGATACAGGTATTCAGTTTTTACTTTAACATATTCGGCAAAAGTGCCATCTTCCGGCAAACCCAGTATGGTAAAGTCGCGGTTTTGGTATTCGTTATTATCTCCCCAGTTGTGACATGGGTTGATGATCACGTCCTTGTTGAGCCATTTTTTATCCCCATCGCTTCCTACCCCGGCAACAATTCCCGCCCCGTCCGAACCGAGAATAGACGGGTATTTTATACCGGCATATTTACCTACGGTTATCCAATAGTCTCTGCGGTTTAATGCTGCGGCTTTGATCTGTACCAAAGCTTCGCCCGGCTGTAGCGAGGGTGTTTCAACCTCCTTTAGTACGAGGGGTTGATCGGCTTTTTCTAAAATTATTGCTTTCATAAATTGACAATAAATAACAATTGTCTTAACAAAAAAACGGCAGAATGATTGATCCATCCTGCCGTTTGTATTTTTATTGCCCTTCAGAGGCAAAGGAGTTAAACAGCTTTTGCGTATAGTTCAGCAACATGGTTCCAGTTAACCACATTCCATATAGCTGCTAAATAGTCAGGACGGCGGTTTTGATATTTCAGGTAATAAGCATGTTCCCAAACATCAATACCGAAAATTGGAGTGCCTTTTACTTCGGCAATATCCATCAAAGGATTATCCTGGTTTGGGGTCGAGGTTACTGCCAGTTTCTTGTCAGCAGTAACGATCAGCCATGCCCAGCCTGAACCGAAACGGGTTGCACCTACTTCAGACAGTTTGGTTTTGAGGTCGGCAAATGAGCCGAAAGTACTTTTTATGGCATCACCAAGGGCGCCTGTTGGTTCGCCGCCGCCACTTGGCGAAAGCAGTGTCCAGAACATGGTGTGGTTATAGTGACCGCCGCCATTGTTACGTACCGCCGGCGGAAATTTTGAAATATTTTTGATGATATCCTCTATGCTGCTATTCGCTTCAGGTTTGCCCTCAAGTGCCTTATTCAGATTGGTAACATAAGCCTGGTGGTGTTTGCCATGGTG
The DNA here is from genome assembly GCA_048498695.1 of Bacteroidota bacterium. Taxonomy (GTDB): domain Bacteria; phylum Bacteroidota; class Bacteroidia; order Sphingobacteriales; family Sphingobacteriaceae; genus Mucilaginibacter. The sequence continues at coordinate 43,748 of JBEHXM010000016.1, read as the reverse complement.
TATCTCCATTGTCAATTTATCAATGTGAGGTTCCAAAGCATCGGTAGCGTAAGATAACGCCGGTAGTGTGAATGCCATAATAATTTATTTTAAAGGTTAACGATCGTTAAGGTACAAATATAAAGGTATGGTGAGCACTTTTGTTCTATAAAATGTCAAGTTTTTGTTAGTTAATGGTTGATGGTTCATAGTTCATGGCAGTACATTTTAAAATCTCAATACCATGAACAATTAACTATGATCCATGAACAACCCTAACGCTTACTCTTAAAAAAATTCCTTACCAGCTCTGCGCATTCATTTTCGCGGATACCACCGGTAATCAATGTTTTAGGATGAGTTATTTTTTGATTCAACCTTCCAAAACCTAATTTGGTGTCATAAGCGCCGAAAACAATCTTACTCAATTGGAACCAATAACAGGCGCCAGCACACATTACACAGGGTTCCAGGGTAACATATAGGGTACAATCTCTCAGGTATTTTCCACCCAAAAAATTAGCCGCTGCGGTAAGTGCCTGCATTTCGGCATGGGCCGATACGTCGGTCAGTCGCTCGGTCAGGTTATGCCCACGGCCTATGATCTGCCCGTTGCAAACTACTATGGCACCTATGGGGATCTCATCCTCTGCCAAAGCCAGCTTCGCTTCCTTAAGCGCCTCGTTCATAAAAAAATCATCGGGCGATATAGCCGGTTCATCACCAAAAGTGTAATAACGCATTAGTAATTTATTTTTTAAAACCCCTCTCCCCCCGGAGAGGGGTTGGGGTGAGGCCGCATTATATTAATTTACTGCCGTTAGGCACGGGGTGTTCAATCGATGTTAGAACAATATCGCCGTTTTCATCGGCAAAGCCGGTCACCAAAAATTCTGACATAAAAGTAGCGATCTGCTTTTTTGGAAAATTGATCACCCCTACGATCTGCCTGCCTGTCAATTGTTCCTTTGTATAGTGTTTGGTGATCTGCGCGCTCGACCATTTAATGCCATACGGCCCGAAATCAACTTTTACCTTATAGGCAGGTTTACGCGCCTCAGGGAAATCGGCAACTTCCAGTATCGTACCGACCCGCAGCTCTACCTTTTCAAAATCATGCCAGGTGATGGTTTCCATCGTGCAAAGGTATTATAGAAATGCGGAAGTCGGAATGTCAAATGCGGAATGAAGAATTAAAAAATTCTAAAATTTCTCATTCAGCATTCAAAAATACTTCCGAATTCGGCATTCCGACTTCCGAATTCAACTCACACGCTGATAATTCCCCTTTTTATGGCAAAGATCACCAAACCCACCAGGTTTTTTGATCCGGTTTTTTCAAATAACCTCGCGCGATAACCCTCTACGGTCCGCACGCTCAGGAATATTTTATCTGCGATTTCCTGGTTAGAACATTCCTGGCAAACCAGTCTTAATACCTCTATTTCGCGGTCATTCAAGTCGATAGCCTGCTGCGATGCCGGGTCGGAATAACTGCCGGGGCCAACCAGTTGCTTGATCAGCGTTACAGAAAGATGTTCATTAAAATAAAACCCTTTGTTATGTACCGTTGCAATCGCTTCGATGATCTCTTCCGGTTCGGCGTTTTTCAGTAAATAGCCTGAGGCTCCAGCCTTCATCATATCTACAATGTATTTATCCTCGTTGTGCATAGATAGCGCCAGTATCCTGATATCCTTAAAATGCTGATGAATATGGGCAGTGGTTTGCATGCCATCCATTTCGGGCATTTTAATGTCCATTAATATCACATCAGGTTTATGATCGGCTAACTGGCCAATAAGTTCTTTGCCATTTGAGGCTTCGATCAGTAGCTTAAAGTCGGGGCAATCTTCCAGTGTGGCTTTCAAACCGTTCCTGAAAATTTTATGGTCATCAGCAATTGCCAGGTTTATTGGCTTCATAAGCAGGCTAAATTTGGGTAAATATAAAAATAAGTCTGTTTACGGCTTAGGTATCAACACTTTTATCGTTGTAAGTGTTCCGTTCTGAGGTTTTGTATAGGTATGTATTTTACCATTAATTAACTGTGCGCGGCTTTGCAGGTTCTTTATTCCGAAGCCATGTTTAACATTATCCATGTCGAACCCTATCCCGTTATCACTGAACGACATCGTCAGCAAGCCATCTTCTTTTGAAAGCAGCAGCTGGATATTTGTGGCCTTTGAGTGTTTAACTGCATTGCCAAACAGTTCCTGCGCCATACGGTAAAGCGTCAGTTCAATTTCGGACGGGAACCTTTCATCGGCCAGGTTCTTTGTAAAAGTGATGCTAATATCAGTAGTCTGGTCAAGCTTGGCACACAAAGCCTGTAGTGCATCTATCAAACCAAAATCAGTCAACACAGGCGGTAGTACATTATGAATAATATTACGTATTTCCTGTATACATTCATCTGTCAGCTGCCGGGTATCAGCCAGCAAAGTGGTATTGCCCTCACCTTCATTTACTTTGGCAAGCCGATGCAAATTGAGTTTTATAGCCGATAAAACCTGTCCCACACTATCATGCAGATCTTCGGCCAGCCGCTTACGTTCCGATTCCTGTGTCTCAAAAACAGCGTTCAGCAGGTCGTTCTGCTTCTCATCCTGTAACTGTCGCAATACCACCTGGTTTTTTATCATCTTTCTTTGATATATGATCACAAAAAAGAATAAAAAAACCACAAGTATCACAACTACAAGCGTGCCCGTTATTAATATGGGTATCAGGTTGTTTTCTGAGGTTTGCAAAGTAGTCCGACTGAAAAAAGTAAGTTAGCAATAATATTTGTTACCGATTGCAGCATATAGTAATCATTACGTTCGGCGCTGTTGATCCTGGTATAAAGCATAAACAAGAATATATTGACGGCGTAGTAAAATAATACACCGGCGTTGATCCAAAAAAGCGGCTGCTTTTCGATATGCACAAATTCCTGCCGTGATAATAGCTGGTAAAAATAGATGAGTGACAAAGGGACGAGGAACAGGCTTAATACCGTATTGGATATGGATGGATATACAAACGGCCCTTCAATAAAAAAGACGTTCCCTATCATTACCGATGCACTTACACCCCCTAATATCAGAGTGATAGTTTTTAATACCGGTTTGTAAAATACTTTACAATAGATCATCGTAAAAAAAGCTACAGCCAGTAAATCAAAAAGATGCATCAACGGAAGACTGTTATGCATCTTGAAGACTAAACCGGCTGCATCCGGCAAAACCGATATCAGGCAAAATAAAGCCATTAATTTCATCACACTGTCCAATCGCCGATAATTATATGCAGCCGCAAGTACAGGGAAAAAGTTTGAAGCTACAGTAATGTTTACTAATAAAACAGCGACAGACATGTGTGGAAATTATTTATTTTGCTCCACCTGTAAGTACATTTTGCGGGCAACCTGCTCCGCCGGGGCACGGTACCGACTGCTCACCGATAACAGTTTTTGCAGGCGCGGCAGCAGCACTGGCTTTTAAAGCAAATGCTTCCACATGTGTATCTGATGAATTATGTGTATCTGATGCTCCTGGTAACTGGTCTTTCCCGTCTTTTGTTACGCCTGTTATGATCAGGTGAGGTTCGCCTGAATTTCTTTTAAAGCACTTTTTCATAAAGCGGCCCCAGCTGCTCACTGATTTGGCATTACCATAATAAAAGCGGATGCCTACGCAGCCTGGCTGATCCAATATTTTTTGTAATATTTCACGACCAAAAAATTGAGAGATCACTTCATCAGGACTATGATGACGGTGATTTTGTGTCCATTCGGCTGCGACCTTGATATCGATCTCCGAGCCTTCTCTCCCGGTTAAAGGGGACTGTTTTTCTTGAGTTTCCATAATAATAGTAGGGTTTTTTTAGGGATTTTGTACTAAAAGTAGAGTTAATAGGTTACTTAATCAACAAACGGGTTAATATTACTAATTGTCAGCAATAAGTAGATATAATAAGTAACTATTTCATTTACAGTACTTTATTTGCAAATGACTGCCCAATCCGCACCAAATGTTACGTAGTTTTACGCAGTAAAATCAGTATTGGTACGTTGCCTGCGCAACGGTCATAATCATCTTAAAACAGCGTTCGCCTCATCCAGCAGATATTCCTTGGGGTCTGAACTGTATTCCCAAAACATCACCCCGGCCATTTTATTTGCCAGCACGTACTTGCATTTTTTCTTTACCGACCATTCGTCGTCGTAAGTGATAAATTGTTTTTTAGATGCATTGTACAGATAAGATGCTTTAGCTTTCCTGTCGCGGTAGCGTACGTAACCGTTCTGATTGATCAGGCTGTCTCTTATAGTAGTGTAACCCCTTCCTTTATCACGGTTTAATATTTTATTGCCTATACCCCGTTTGCTGTCTGAGACCAGGTTATATGCCCGTCCGTAGAATGCCATGCCCATTACCAGCTTATTCACGGGTACACCAGCTGCTACAAAAGACTTTACCGCATTATCAGAGTATTTTTGCGATGGATATAAATTGGAGCCGTACAAATTGGTATGATGTGTAGCCACCGTATCCGAAAAATCATAGGTCATCAAATTGATATAATTAAGATATTGCTGTGCCTTGCCCATTTCCGTATTATCAAGGAATGACGCGAAGCCTCCCACGGCAGTAGTTAAAAGATAGTCCTTTTTGGTTTGTTGTTTGATACTGTCGAGCGCGTGGCGTAGGTCACGGAACATCAGGGTGAAATTTTGTTTGTCTTCCGGGCGATAAATATTGCCCTCTAGACCCGGTCTGCCGGGATATTCCCAGTCGATATCTATACCATCCAGGTCATATTTACTAACGATGGCTGCTGCACTTGCTGCAAAGGCCGCGCGGGAAGTATCAGTCAGAACCGCATCAGAAAATTTCCCGCTCCAGGTCCAGCCGCCTATAGAGATCACAATTTTAAGTGCCGGGTTCTGTTTTTTCAGTTCATTCAATCGCCTGAAATTGACCGTGTCCGTTGCTTCGCGATGCAGCCAGGCACGGTTATCCTTTATGTCCACAAAAGCATAATTGATGACCGACAATTTTTTTGGTGATACTTTTACGTTGATCAATCCTTTGAATCCACCTACATAGCCTATGATGACAGGTTTAGTTTGTGCTTTGCACAGACTGTTCAAACAGATACTACAAACAAATAATAAACAGATTTTTTTCATTGCTATCTAATTAAACTATTGTCATTCCCAACGAGCAGAGAGACCGGTGAAAGAGGGTGAGGAGAAATCTTCTACAAGGGATAAAACAACTGGCCAATGTCTAAGATTTCTCTTCGCCCACACGCGCTATGCCTCTGCGGCTCATCGAAATGACAGCAATATTTTATTTATGGGTGTAATTGTAAAAATATTAAAGCAGCTATAGCCGCACCAATAATTGGCCCTAAAATAGGTATCCATGAGTAGGCCCAATCGCTGCTGCCCTTGCTTTTTATCGGCAATATGGCATGCATAATGCGCGGACCAAGGTCGCGCGCAGGGTTGATAGCATAACCTGTGGTTCCGCCTAAAGAAAGCCCGATGACCCAAACCAAAAAAGCAACAGGCATTGCGCCAACCGAACCTAAACCGATAGGGGTTTTTGACGGGGTGATCTCGGCACCTGTCACATAAAAAACCACAAAGATCAGCACAAAAGAGCCTATAATTTCGCTGGCGATGTTGGACACATAATTGCGCACAGCCGGACCGGTACAGAAAACCGCCAGCACAGAACCGGGGTTATTTGTCCGCTGGAAATGGTCATAATACATTAGCCAAACTAAAAAAGCGCCCAGAAAAGCGCCGAGCATTTGGGCAAGCAGATATGAACCCACTTTTGCCCAGGCAAATTTACCGGCAATAGCCAGACCGATGGTAACTGCCGGGTTCAGGTGTGCCCCGCTATACGGACCGGCAACTATTATCCCTACAAATACGGCAAGGCCCCAGCCAGTGGTGATCACTATCCAACCGCTGTTATTGCCTTTGGTATCATTTAAAACAACGTTGGCAACTACACCGTCGCCTAAAAGTATCAGCAGCATTGTGCCGATCAACTCGGCCATAAATGGAGTCATGGTAATAAGTTTTATGTTTTGAGAGCCAGGAACCAGGGATCAAGAAACAAGATAAAAAAATATACTTGTCTTGATTCCTGGCTCTTGACCCCTGGTTCTAAATTATTCTTCAAAATCGCTCCATGCCTGCGCTGCATTTACCGCTCTTTTCCAACCCCTGATCCCTTTTTGTATTTCGGAAGATTCTGCAGGTATAAATTCGCGTTCTGCCTGCCATTGCTGCTTTATCTCTTCCACATTCTTCCAGTAGCCAACCGCCAAACCGGCCAAATAAGCAGCACCGAGCGCAGTAGTTTCCACCACATTCGGCCTGATCACCTTACAATTCAATAAATTTGCCTGGAACTGCATCAGCAGGTTATTGGCCGTTGCGCCGCCGTCAACCCTTAGCTCCCTAATTGACATGCCTGCATCTGCTTCCATCGCTTTCAGCACATCCATAGTTTGGTAGGCGATAGATTGCAGAGCCGCCCTTGCGATGTGTCCAGATGTTGAACCACGCGTGAGACCCACAACTGTTCCCCTTGCTTCGGCATCCCAATAGGGTGCGCCCAGACCTGCAAAAGCCGGTACAAAGTAAACGCCGCCGGTATCGGGTACGCTCAGGGCCAATTGTTCTACATCTGCCGAAGCTTTGATAACACCCAGGCCATCCCGCAACCATTGCACCACCGCACCACCAATGAATATACTTCCTTCAAATGCATATTGCGTTTTACCGTCTATCTTCCAGGCAATGGTGGTCAGCAGATTATTTTTTGATGCGATAAACTGATCGCCAATATTCATCAGCATAAAACAGCCTGTGCCATAGGTGTTTTTTACCATTGCATTTTCAATGCACATTTGTCCGAAAAGCGCCGCATGCTGGTCGCCTGCTATTCCCGCGATAGGTATTTTTGAAGCGAAGATGGTGGTTACCGTTTCACCATAAATTTCGCTGCTTTGCTTCACTTCCGGCAGCATACTTACGGGGATATCAAATATTTTAAGCAACTCCTTATCCCATTCCAACGTGCGGATATTAAATAACATGGTACGACTGGCATTGGTTACATCCGTAGCGTGTACACGTCCGCGGGTAAATTTCCATACCAGCCAGCTGTCTACAGTACCGAAGGCCAGTTCACCAGCCTCAGCTTTTGCCCGTGCACCCGGCACATTGTCCAGTATCCACCTGATCTTGGAGCCAGAGAAATACGCATCGATCACTAACCCGGTTTTGGAGCGGATCAAATCTGTATGTCCATCATTCTTTAACTGATCGCAGAAAGATGCCGTGCGCCTGTCCTGCCAAACTATGGCGTTGTAAACGGGTTCACCTGTATTGCGGTCCCACACAATGGTAGTTTCGCGTTGGTTGGTAATACCTATGGCTTTGATATTAGTGCCATTGATGCCCATTTTGGCGGTCACCTCGGCGGCCACGCCGGCCTGACTAGACCAGATCTCGTTCGGGTCATGTTCCACCCATCCGGGTTTTGGAAATATCTGGGTAAATTCTTTTTGGGCAACCGACCTGATCTGCCCCTTGTGATCAAATACAATAGCACGTGAACTGGTTGTGCCCTGGTCAAGGGCCAGAATGTATTCTTCCATTATCAGGTATTATAACTGGTGGTATAAATCTACATTATATTTTTGAACCCGATGCCCGTAACTACAATAAATGCAGAGGAGCGCTTTAACTCAGGCATTAATTATTAAAATTGTGGCTGAAGCCATCTTTCACTGCTGCATCTATCCGTTGGTTAAAACCAACGGCAATGAATAAAAATTGATTGCCTTAAATTTATGTAACATTTAGCTGGTGATTAAAACCGGATACCATCAATAAAATCCATTGCCTTAAATTTATGTGGCATTTAGCCGCCGATAAAACCAGGTACAATCAACAAAAATTCATTGCCGTCACATTTATGTGACGGTTAGTTAGTTATAATACTATACAAATGGCTTTAGCCAAAAGATTACCGGAGACATAAATTGTCCTTATCTGTATTTCTATACCTTTATAATAAATATGCTTTGGCCAGGCTGTTAAATGCAGCAACCTGTTCTTTTTGCCATGATATATTTCTCTTCAATTCCCCCGCCATTAATGCCGCAACAACCGGTGCTGCTTCCATTGCTGCATTCGCGTCTAAAAATAACAGTCTTACCCTGCGGGCTAATACATCCTCAACTGTTCGTGTCATTTCGTACCTCGCCGCCCATATTACTTCCGCCTGCAGATAATTATAATTTGGGTGAATCTGATTACCCCATGCCGTATTTTCTTTGATAAGCGCAAGCAATTTGTCCCGGTCGCTGCCATACACATACAGGTGATCTTCCCAATTAATTATCTCGGTACTGCCATGGATAGGCAGGTCTTTTGTTCTGTTGGGCTTAGGGCTTAATCCGCCGGTTTGGATAGCCTGCTCAACCGTATCTTCTGCCATCTTGCGGTAGGTAGTCCATTTCCCACCCGTAATAGTGATGAGGCCCGAATCCGACACGATGAGTTTATGACTGCGCGATATTTCTTTTGTTTTTGCTGAATCACCATCGGGTGCTGCCAACGGGCGCAAGCCGGCAAACACACTTAATACATCTTTACGACTCGGCGCTTTGGTTAAATATTTAGCCGCTGTATTTAATATAAATTCTATTTCGGCTTCCAATGCTACGGGCTCAAGGCTGTGCTCATCAAGCGGTGTATCGGTTGTGCCAACTACTAATTTATTGTGCCATGGCACCACAAACAGCACCCTTCCGTCTTCTGTTTTCGGAATCATCAGCGCGGCATGTGCCGGCATAAACGACCGTTCTAAAACTAAATGCACCCCCTGGCTTGATCTGACCAGTGGCTTCGTCTCCGGCTGATCCATTTGCAGCAAGTCATCCACAAAAACACCGGTAGCATTGATGACCACTTTGGCTTTAAGCTGATAAGCGATCCCCGTTTCAATATCCGTTGCCTTAACACCGGCAACTTTTCCCCGTTCACTTTTGACCAGCTCCGTTACTCTGAAATAATTGAGCACGGTAGCGCCTTGTTCCAGGCAGGTTTGGGCCAGGTTGATGGCGAGTCTGGAATCATCAAACTGCCCATCGTGATAAACCACACCACCATATAAGCCTTTCGGTTCAACGCCCGGTAACCTGCTCAACAACTCTTTTTTGGAAATATGCCTGGTGCGCCCAAAGCTCAATTTTCCGGCTAACATATCATAAACGCCCAGACCGATGGTGTAAAAAATGCCTTCCCACCAATGATAGTTCGGGATAATAAAAGATAAGTTTTTTACCAGATGGGGCGCGTTTTTCAGCAACAGCCCGCGTTCATGTAAAGCCTCGCGCACCAAGCCAATATTGCCCTGCGCCAGGTAACGCACACCGCCGTGCACCAGTTTGGTACTCCGGCTTGAGGTGCCCTTGGCAAAGTCGGCCTGCTCCATTAATAGCGTTTGGTAACCGCGCGAAGCCGCATCCAAAGCAATGCCCAAACCGGTAGCTCCACCGCCTGCAATAATTAAATCCCATTCCTTTGCGGGATCGGCAAGTGGTTTCAAAATTTGAGCCCTGTCAGCAATGATCATACGCCAATTTAGTAGCTTAAAACAATCCGCACATTAACAAAGGAATACCAAATTATAAATAATAAGCGCGGGTTCTTATTTACTGTCATCAGCTTCTTCCTTCAACTCATCTTCCTTTTTGCCATGACCCAGATGTATTTTAGGATTTTCCTGCGTGCCGGTGATCGTCATTGGGATACCGAATATACCCAATGGCGGCAATCCCAGCCTGAATTGAAGGTTTAGGTTTCCGTTAAAATCCACCTGTCCTTCAAAACGTGGCCTGAAACCTGCCACTCGCATTTTTGTACGCTCGATGGTAATAATGTTATTGGCAATTTTTGTTTTGATATCCACTTTGGAAACATCCGAAGGCTTGGAAAGACTATCGTGCCCGGTTTGCTTGCCAACAGCACCAAACAGTTTAAATCCCTTTACCTTAATTTTTTGCAGCGATAATACCCCGCCGCCGCTTAACGAAGGATAAACCGGGCACATATTGCTGTTTAACTTTCCGCTCAATTTATAATCCAGTGAAACGATGCCCTCTGCACTCTTAGCCGAAGAGGCCATATCGTGAAATAACTTGATCTCGTTGTAGGCCCTTTTGATGTCGAAATTTTGTGCATTGATATGATAATCAAAATAAGCTTTTTGTGGAGTAACGCTGCCGTAGGTAGCATCCATCACCACCGGCGCGCCGATCAGGTTAAAACCGGCTTCCTTCAGTATGATCTGCCCTTTATTGATCGTCATTTGCCCTTTCACATCATTGATATCCATCCCGCTGTATTTTACTTTCTTCACGTCGGCAGTAAAATTGAGGTTCAGGTTGGTTGGCACTAATATTACGCCGGTAGCTGCGGCTGACTTTGATTGGCTAGCCGTTGTATTTGGAGAAGCATCTGCAAAAGCCATAAAATCATCCGCTTGGATCAAACCACTTTTGAGGTTGAAATTTCCCTGCAATGGGGCATTTGATTTCATGGCATAATCGATCACGTTGGATAAAGCACCATCCAGTACGATAACCGATTTACCATAATTTGCCGTAAAGGCATCAAACTTCATCTTATCCTGGTTAAAGCTGAACAGGCCTGTTTTGATAATAAACGGTTTGGGGAACAGGTCTGAACTCAATGCGAGGTCTTTCACTTTCATCGTACCCGAATTGAACAGCTGATCATAGCGCCCGGCAGTGGCATCGCTTTGTTTGCCTTTGAGTGAGAAATTTGTAGTGATGAGTCCGCTTACATTATAACCTTTCAGGGCGAATACTTTGTAGATCTTTCCTATATCCAGTGTCCCCTTTGATTTAATACTGTATTGCAGATCGGCAAAGTTTCTCAGGTCGGCTTTGAGCAGGAAGGGCTGTCCTTCAAACTTTAACGAAACAGGTTTGATATTCACCTTCATGCCGTTAAGCGTGCCTGTTGTATTCACAATGCTGGCGCTGATCTGCAGGTCTTCAACAGGGTGAGGGTAATATTTGGTTTTGATATACCCGTTTTGCAGGTTGACATCCATTTTTGTTACCGGGTAAATTTTCCTGGCAGCGATATAACGGCCTTTTGTGTTCAGGTCGATATTCAGGTCGCCTCTTACGTCCGTGCCCTCCACAGGGTAAATTTGTTTCAGATCATCCAGGTGAAATTTAGATTGCAGCGATCCATCCATCGTTAAGCCGGAAGCGTTGCTCAGCTTAAAATATCCCTTGATAAAATTATTCAGCGCTGATGCATTCAGGTTGGTCAGCTGCATACTGGCATGTTTGATATCATGATCCGGGCAGCTGGCATCCAGGTCGAAGCCTATATTTTTTACTGCTTCTGAAAGTTTGGCGTATTTGATATAGCCATTTCTAAAGGACGATTTCAGACTGAATTTCGGGATACTGGTGATCACGGTATCCACATGCCGCAAGCCGCGTTTTTGCAGACCTGTTGTATATTTCCCTTCTGCCAGTAAATGCAGTGCGTATCGCCCTTTCAGGTCCACCGTTTTCACACCAAACGCCTTGTTCCATTTTTCAAGGTCGACCTCCGTATTGACCCTGGCAAAAATCTCCGGCGATTTTAAGCCGCTGATGCTAAACTTTGAATTAAAATAATCCTTATCGATCCTGAAATGAAGGGAGTCAATACTAAACGAAAACCGGTTTGGGTCAAGATTTGGCACTTTAGCATTCATATCCAGGTAAAGATCCTGCACAGGGGATGGTGTTTTATTATTGGCGATATACCCGTTGCGCGCCTTCATGCTGAAGGTAAAATCGGGTTTCAAGTTTTTTGAGGCAATGTATTTTCCGGTTAAGCCTACCTGTATTTCCCCTGTTCCATTTACGTCAGTGTTGTCAACCCATTTTACATATTCGGGCGGCAGGGCGGTAAAAATATCACTCAGATCGCTTTGGTGCGAGGTGAATTTGAAATCCATATCATAGCCATCTTTCAGGAACCCGAACCTGCCCTTAAACTCTACCGGCAGCTGGTTTATCATCAGGTTATTTTTCTGAAATGCAAAGGCCAGCGATTTGGTATTGATGCTGGTCACCAGGTCGGCATTGATCTTTTTATTGCTCACATAGGGCTGGTTATCATACAGGAAATCCGTAGAAGCTACTTCCAAATGTGTATGCAGGTCGAATATATCCTTGCTCAGATCGCCGCTGCCCTTGTACTCAAATCCCCGCGCATCTATCAGCATAGGGATCGACAGGTCATCATATACCAAATGGCTTTTTTCTATCAGTATCTGGTCTATACCCAGCGAGGCGCTGGCGGTATCTGCCTTTGTACCCTGGTTTTTGGGGGCTTTATACACGTTGTAATTAGAGCGGCCTGCACTATCCACTTCTATATTGATAAAAGCGTTGCTGAGGTATATCTTACTTACTTTGATCTTGGTTTTTAGCAGCGAGGTCAGGTCGAGTGCAAAGGAAATATCCTTGGCAGCCACCAGTGTATCCTGCTCAAATGGAGCGCTCCCTTTGAGTGAAAAATCTTCCAGTGTCAAAGTCAATTCGGGGAAGCGTTTGAAGAATGACAGGCTGGTACCCGAGAAGTTAACCTTACCGTTCAGGCTGCTATTCGCCAGGTTTTTTATTTTCTCGGTGATCGTTTTTGGAAAAAGTATCGGCAGGATAAACATCAGCAGCAATATCGAGCCAACTATAATACCACTTATTTTCAGTGTCTTAAGCAGGGTCTTCTTAACAGGTATCGTCATAAACAATTGTATATCAGTATGGGTCGTATGAAGATAAAAATAAATAGGGAGTATTGTATGTTAAATTATTGGGTGACAAAATTCAACTTTGCTGAACAGAGTGAAGCATCTTCTTCGACCTGCCTGTTCGCTTTGCATATCGAAGAAGATTCTGAGCGATAGCGAAGAATGACAATCTTTCTAAAACAAACTAAACTGCATTTGCCCGGCATGGATCTCTACAGGCTGCTGTTTGGATACCGGCACCCCGTTGATGTGATAAACGGCCGTTTCCTCATAGCGGGAGGCGACAATGATCTCGGTGCCATTGGCATGCTGACTGAACAGCTCGTGAACCAATTCCGGGCGGTTGTTGTCTCTTGAGAGATGTGATAAAAGCAGGTGGCTCATATAGGCGGGGCGGTGATTGATAAATATTTCCAGTGCCTGACTGTTAGACAAGTGCCCGTGACCGCCGCGTATACGTCTTTTCAAATGATAAGGATAGCGGCCTTTTTCCAATAGCTCCTCGTCATAATTTGCTTCTAAAAATGCGGCATGGCATTGGCTGAAGTGACGGATCACATGATCGCAGGCTGCACCAATATCGGTCAACACGCCAACTTTTATCCCGCAGCATTCTATCATAAAGCTATGCGGATGGGCAGCATCATGAAATTTTGGGAATGCCGAAATAATAAGTTCGCCAACTTTTATAGCTTCATAAGCCGTGAAAGAGAAAGTGCGCTGTTCATCCAATACCAAACTGCAATTCCCCAGCGTACCGGGCGTAATGTAAACGGGCAGGTTGTATTTTTTGGATAATACCATAACCCCGTTGATGTGGTCGGAATGCTCGTGCGATATAAAAATGGCTTTTACTTTCTGCATGGAAAGGCCAAGCCTGTTCATCCTTCTCTCCGTTTCGCGGCAGGATATGCCGGCATCAACCAGTATGGCTTCGCGCTCGTTGCCAACATAATAGCAATTGCCATTACTACCCGAATTTAATGATGCGATGAAGAGGGACATTTATCCTACAAATTAACCGATTTGGATGCTATTTTCAATATCCTGTCTGATAATTATTCTGTTATCAAAATGCCACTCCAAGAGTGCAGGAGGCCTATCTTGTTAATTTTGAGTTACTTAAATTATCTTTCAGGAAACACTTTTGACTATCAACTGTTGATACTTCTAATTAATATTATTTAAGCCGGGCATTCACAATTAAACTCCGGCTGAGGTAAAAAATTTAAATTGCTATGAAAACACCAATCAAATTAATCGCCCTTTTCTTATTATTAAGCACGGGCGCTTTTGCCAAACCTTCCTATAATCATAATCACAAAACAATGAACACTTATAACCAGGTTAGCCTGATACCTTTGCACCATAGTAGGGGATTTGCCGTAATGGTAGATAAAGCCGAACCTGGTAACTCAGTGGTGATCGTTTATGATCACGACCAGAATGTGCTGTTCAAAGACCGCCTGACAAAAGGAACACGCAATGAGAAAAAATACCTTTTACATGACCTGGATAATGGCCAGTATACCGTTGAAGTATATGCCAAAGGCCATGATGTAAAAACCAAATTTTACATCTACAACAACGGCGACAGGCGGGTTGTAGATATCATATAAAAAGGCTGTTCTGAATTGATCCTTTTTTTAAAGCATCATCCAAATATGGGTGATGCTTTTTTTATGGATAAAAACGCCCGGTTATCCCCGAAATCATCGATGAATGGCCTGAATAATCCTACAAGCTGTTAAAATTTAACTACCAACTCCATATTTACCTAATTATTAAGTACTTATAGCACTTGTCGGGTAAAAAACAGTATTGGTCTACACCTTTGGCACGCTGGTCTAATAGATTTTTTTTAGGTCGAAACTTGTTGTTGATTTGAATATTGAAAGCACAAAGCAAATTCAAGTTTAACATAAAAAAATTAAAAAATATCATGAAAAAGTCAATCACATTAGTAGCACTTTTATTAGTAATAGGCACAGGCGTTTTTGCAGCAACTCCTGCAAAAACTAAAGGCGATAACGCAAAGGATCAAATTTCTTTTGTTCAATTAAAATCTGACAACGCTTTCGGTGTAGCCATCGACAAGGTAACCTCAGGAAAATCAAGTGTCATTGTTTATGACAATGAGCACAACGTAATTTTTAAAGACGTATTAACAAAAGGCGAAAGCGGCACCAAAGGTTACCTGATCAGCAGCCTTGAAACCGGGGATTACATTGTTGAAGTAGTTTCAAAAGGCCAGAGCGTTAAAAAACAAATGCACGTATATGATGACGGCGATGCCAAATCATATTTCTTTTACCAGGACTAAGCCCTTATACATTTATAGATTTAGTTAAGTTTTGTGGAGCATCATCTTGCCGGGTGATGCTTTTTATTTTTAAATAGTTCCAACCTGTTTTATCTTTAGCGATGGATTCACAACAAACCTTGCCTGTACTGGATGATGCCGAATTGCGTGTGCTTGGCTCGCTGATGGAGAAAAGCCGTACCACACCCGACTATTACCCGATGACCATCAACAGCCTTACGGCCGCCTGCAACCAAAAAACATCACGCAACCCGGTAGTTCAGTTTAATGAAGAAACAGTGATACTGGCCATCAATACCTTGAAGCGGCGCGGGCTGGTATCTACAGCTACCGGCGGTACCGACAGGGTAGTGAAGTACAAACACAATTTCGCTATTGTATTCCCGGTTATCCCATCAGAAGTAGCACTGATCTGCCTGCTGATACTGCGCGGTCCGCAAACTCCTGGGGAACTGAATACCAATTCAGGCCGCCTGTACGAGTTTGAATCGATAGAAGAGGTGCAGGAACTATTAGAGAAACTGGCATCAGGCGAAACACCGTTCATCAAACAGTTACCCCGACGACCGGGACAAAAAGAGCAGCGTTATATCCACCTGCTCGGCGGTTCAACAGACTGGAGCGACGAAAGTGTTTTTGAAGAACCTGCCAAAACACCTTCCTCAGGCGGATTAGAAGCTCGTGTAGCCAAGCTGGAAAACGACCTGGCGGAACTAAAAGAAGCGTTCGATAAGCTGATGAAGGAGTTATCGTAATAATAGTCGTGAGTAATGAGTCTGAAGTCGTCTCCGCAGAAATGCAAACCTGATATCAATAGTCCATTAGCAGTTATAAACTGCAACTACGTACAACCACAAGTTGCAAACCCGCGGGAGCTGGGAACCTTTAGGCACCTTTTGCTATAACATTTATTCTTTGTATTACTTCTTTATCGCAATTTTGAATTGTCAGGTACTTTTTTAATTGTTCGAAAAATTCATCTTTTTGCTTATAAGAAATGTAATAAATTTTACGGGTCGAGATAATCTTAAAACCCTCATATTTTATTCCTGACGTAAATAAATAATCATGAGTTTGAATAAAGTTGCTTATTTTTTTATAGGTCTGTTTATCTGTCATTATGAATTCAAATAAAGTATTTACCTCTCTCATTTTTTCCTCCTCTGTGAGAAGGCGTTTCTCAGGAATTATTTGTTTGAGAGAGTCAAACCGTTTGGTGAGATTTTTCTTAAGTATCTCGAGTTCTGATTTTTCTTTATAAATAAGCAGAGGTTTGACCCAGTGTTGTCCAATGTAATCGATTTCTATATACTTTCCGGGCATAATGGCGTCAGTCGGTTGCTGATCTAATAATAAAGCCGGGATCACGAATGATAATAATAAAAAGATTTTCATAACTTATTCAGAGCACAATTCTAATACCCCATCGGGGTAAAATGTCGGTAGACCAGATAAAAAGAAATGCTATGCGCCGTAGGTGCAATACATTTTCCGGCATGAGATCAAAACCATACGAATAGGTATTGCACCTACGGCGCAAAAAAATTATTTGTTGTTCTTTTACCAACATCTTGCTCCTACCGGAGCATATGACTTTCGCCCCCGCAGGGATTTCTCAAAGAGAACCTGCGGAAAAGTTACATTTTTTTCACCCTCTTTATGGCTTGCCATAGAGAGGGTCGACCAGCATAGCGTCGTCGGGGTGAGTTAAATATTGGAGCGGCTATTTACCCGACAACTCTTCCTCAAACCCCGATCCTTTTTCAGTTTTGCTAGCAGCCAAATCCAAATTCCAACCTGAAGTCAGAAAATAGGGTTCCACATTAGCATCCTTATTTGCATAACTGCAATGGATCACCCTGCTTTCACCGGGAGCTAGCGACAAATAATTATCACTGAATATCACCGGCAGGATATCATCGCCATCCTTCCCTTTCAATGCGCGCAAATGTACCTGGAAGGCCACTGTTTTACCGGTATTGGTAATGGTAACGGCATTAGAAGTGGTGTCTGCCCCTTTTTCTATATGGTAACTTACTTTCAAAGCAGTTTTTCCGATATGCTGCAATGCCGAAAAATCAGTGTATGATGTTTCAGGTGTCATATACCATTTTGATTTCTTCCAATTCAGTACATCCGGCTTTTTGGATAACCAGTACCAGTTAATGCTTTTTACTTTTCCCGCGGCATCATTCAATTGCAAGCGCAGGAAATAGGCATCCGATAAGCCATTGATGGCAGGCAGCTTTAAACATTCCTTTACGCCATCGGCATCCACATCGGTTGTAACTGATTTAGTATATTTTACACTGCCGTCCAGGTTATAAATAGTAGCTTCAGCTTTTAATCCGCTAAACTTCTCTAACAGCGAATTGGTAATGTCTACCGCATTGGAAGCATACGAATACATGATATGTAACGGCTCCATTGATTTTTTCATCCCGAAATAAGTACCTGCCGGGTACAGGTAATAATCATACGTATGCCAGATGATGCCCGGCCATGGGTTGCTGCCCATCCATTGCACTACGCCTGTTGCGGTTTTGTATTTATGCAGACCGTACGCCTCCATCATGGCGCGATGAGCTTCGTAGTTCTGCGCCTGCGCCATCGCAATGTAGTCCTTAATATTATCCGGTTTACCGTATCGCCCTATTAGTGCTTTATTAAACACGTTGGTATTACCGAAGGTCATGGTGCCGCAGTGATACTGCCAGTCGGCAGAGGTATACCACAGCGAATCCTTAGGAATAAATTTGATCAGGCTTTCATAAGGCGGGATCGACGGGCCCGGTGATATCTCGGTAGCAAAGCTCCACATGCCACCATATTT
Organism: Bacteroidota bacterium; assembly: GCA_048498695.1. GTDB lineage: Bacteria > Bacteroidota > Bacteroidia > Sphingobacteriales > Sphingobacteriaceae > Mucilaginibacter. Next base: position 25,738 of record JBEHXM010000016.1, on the reverse strand, counting down.
ACTGGTCGAATCGGTTTCCCAATAGATTGGCGGAACCCATTCATATGGACCGGCCATTTTTACACCGCTAAAACCGGATACTTTTGATTTACCTTCGTTGGCGGTCGCGATGATAGGGTTTGGCCATTTTAAAGCGGCCTCTATTTTTAAATAATCGCTCTCCACACTGGGATCGCTTGGCGGCATATCGCTGCCGTTCAGCCAAACCATCAGGCTGGGTTTATTACGCAGCCAGAGCATCACGCTGCTGTCTGATGCCATGGCTACCTCCCTTTTGGCCTTATCCCAATTTTGAGGATATTGCCAGGTACCGCAGCACATCCAGCCGGTCATTACCAGCATACCATATTTATCGCAAAGGGCGTAAAAGTTATCATCCTCCAGCTTACCTTCTGATCGCACAATGTTCATATTCATGTCGCGGTAAAGTCTGATCTCCTGTTCCTGTCTTTCAGCCGAACGCCGCTGGAAAATATCCGGCGACCATGCCGCGCCGCGGATCATGATGGGTTTGCCGTTCACAATAAACTCACGCGAAGCATCATCGATCAGTTTGGAAGTGATCTGGCGGATGCCAAAATTTTCAGCAATGGTATTACTGGCAGCATTATCATGCAATACTGAAAGTTCTATGCGGTTCAGTTCCGGTTTGCCATACTGCCATGGCCACCAGATATGCGGGTTTTTAATATTCAGGTTAGCATATTCTGCCGGGGTAAACGTCACGTTTTTGACCTCATTTGGTGCCAGGTGCACCTTTTTTTCAAAAGTAACATCGCTGTTTATTTTCCCCTTTACTACTACGTCCTGCTCATTTTTTGAATAATTGGTCACCAGTGCATCCACAGTTAAATGGGCCACGGCCAGTGATGGCAGGTCGAAATTGGTGGTCACCAAGGGATATTGGATACCTACCTTATCATAAGTTTTTATTTCCACATCGTTTACGATACCTGCATTGTAATCTGGTGGGTAGTGTATCCAGTCGGCATAATCTATAGCCAGATCGCCTTTTTGTTTGTTGGGGGTAAAAGGCCTCGTTATTTCCAGCGCCAATACATTATTGCCGCCCTCTTTTATTTGCTTGGTGACATCCAGTTCGATGATCCTGAAAGGACCTTTTATACGGGTTGAATCGGCGATCATCACACCGTTCAGCCACACGTTCGCTTTGTAATTGACACCATGCAGTTTCAGCACCACATTTTTACCTTTTTCAGAAGCGGGCAGTTCAAATACCTTCCTGAACCACCAGGGGTGATCCAATGCCGGGTCTTCCAGTTTCTTAAAGTTCATCCCATAAAATGGGTCGAAATCATAAACTTTATTAGCCAGCAACCCGGCTATAATAGTAGTCGGCACGCTTACTTTATACCAGCTTTTCGGCTCGAACTTTTCTGTCGAGATACTGCTTGCCGGTGTGGCGTCTTTTTGTGACGATTGCATTTGCCAGTCGTCTTTCAATATCATCCGGAAAGTTTCGCTTGAGCCGCTTTGCGCGAACAAGGGATAAGAGACAAATGATAATGCAATAATGAAAATGAACTTTTTCATAAAAAGGTTAATTTGAATATGGTTTTGTAAAACGATAGCCTCGAAACCTATCGCCGTGATATTTTATTGTGCATCATAATACAATGCAGCCGCACCCAAAATGCCGCTGTTTTGCAGGGCAGATGCTTCTACCCTGATACGCTCTGCCGATTTGGTAAATACAAAGGTTTTGATCTGCTCCCACATCGTTTTCTCAAAAAAACTGTAAGCATGCCGTACTGATCCACCCAAAATGATCAGCTGCGGGTCATAGGCATACATCACCATTTTGATGGCATGACCGATGTGTGTGCCTAATTCTGCATACAATTCCAACGCTCTTTTATCCCCCTTTTTCGCATCTTCAAAAACCTGCACACCGTCCAGTTGGTATACATTCTGAAAAAATGAGCCGCTGCAATAATACTCCAGTATATTATCCAGGTAATTGAACAGGCCGAACTCGCCGGCACCGCAGTTGAACCCGGCATATAGTTTATTATTGATGATCACACCCGCACCCAAACCGGTACCAAGTGTCAAGCCGATCATTGAATCCACGCCCTTGCCCTTGCCAAAATGATATTCACCCACAGCAAAGCAATTGGCATCGTTGTTTACAAAAACGGGAACATGGTATTTTTCTTCCAATATTTTCTTCAATGGAACTTCTTTCCATGAGGGGATATAAAGCACATCGTAAACTATTCCTTCTTTCACATCCACCACGCTTGGGACACCTATACCTATCGCTTTTACCGAATCGTTGATCAGAGCGTCAACCACCTGGCAAACATCGTTCAGTACTTCTTCAACCGTGCCATCGCTATGTATCCTGGCCGAGACAATGTCCGATAAATTGTCACCTGTTACTACTGCCCCGCGTATGTTTGTCGCCCCCAGGTCTATTCCTATTACTTTGATATCCATTATTATGCGTTATCCTTTTTATCAAATACTGTTTGGTTGGTGATGAGTGGTTTTGCCCAGAAACCGATACTGAGCATGTAACCGAAGGTGATGTATAAAAACATCATCCCGCCCTGCAGACCGATCAGGTTGCCTAAGGCGCCGATCAATACCTGTACCACCGCACCACCGATGATACCCGTAACCAATATGCCTGCAAATGAACCGTGGTCTTCGCTGACCGAACTGAGCGCCAGCGAAAATATAATAGGGTACATTACCGACATAAAGAACCCCACAATCGGGAATGCATATAGAGAAACCTGTGCACTGCCGAAAAGTCCTAGCGACAGGCATATCATAGCCGGGATGGTAAACAAGATCAACAGCTTGCGGCTATCCATTATTTTTAACAGCAGTAAACCTAAAATCCCGCCAACCAGCATCAGCCCCCAGAAATAAGAAACTGCTGATGCCCCGGCTACCTGAGGATCGAAATGGTGATACTCAAACAAAAACTGCGACATCCAGTAAGATACTCCCTGCTCGGTACCTACATAACAGAATAAAGCGATGAAATATAGAACCACCACCCGTTTTTTGAAAAGCAGCAGGTGAGTTTTCCAGGGGCCTGCTTTCTCGTCCTGCGCCAATTCTACCTTAGGAAATCTTGAAACCAGCATAATCACAAACATCAACAGGCAGATCACCGTAAATAACCAGTAAAGGGATATCCAGGGCATATTTTGAGGAACCAAAGGTTGTAATATGGAAAACACGCCTGAGCTGCTGTTTCCGTTTAATCTTTTAACCATGTAAGAATACACCAGTGGGCTAAGGAACGATGCACCACCAAATATCAGTTGCGCCAGTACAGAGGTAAAAGCATAGTTCTTTTCGCCACCCGCCGTTCTTAATAGTGGATTAATAACCACCTGTAGCATAGCCATACCGCAACCGATCAGAAACAGCGATAACAGCGCAGTCAGATAATTAGGCTGGGCAGCTAAAAGCAACGAACCTAAAAAGGCCACAATAAAGGCCGCAACCATGATGGTCTTCTCATTATATTTTTGAACCAGCATACTCGAAGGGATAGACATCACCCCGTAAGCGATAAAGAATGCAAAAGGCAACACACCTGCTAACAGATCGCTCAGCTTAAAATCCTTAATAAATTCCGGGGAAAGCGGCCCTATAATATTAGTGATAAAGGAGATCACAAAGAAGGTAAGCATGATCAATGCTACAATGTAGTAACTGCGTTTCATGAAGTTGTTTTAGGTGTGCGAAAGAATATTCTAATATCACTAAAATTTTATTATTACCTAACTTTTGTAAAAATTTTAAAAAGTTTTCCCGTAACATTCCTGTTATGCTTTATAGCGAGGTTAAGTTTGGCGGCGGCGACTTTGGCGGCGGCGGGTCGAGCGGGAATTTTTAGCCTGGCTTTTACTTTAGCTTATCCGGCATATCATACCTGTCGACGGATTTATCACTGCGCGGCCATTCATTAAACGCATCGTAAAAAACATACTTCTTATCCTTATCTATACCCGGTATGACCTGGCCGATCACCTTTTTAATATTATCATTCTCTTTTCTGAGGCCACTGGTGTCACTCAGTTTTACCGACGACATATAGTAAACCAGTGGAAATACCCCATCGGCAGTGGTTTGGGTGGATATACTGAATATTCGTGGATGGGTAGGCACCTGTTTAAGCGTGAAAGGATATACATATTTCATATTGATCTCAGCGATCACTTTGGTATAAAAATCTTTCATATCGTTTTCATCCTGGTATTTCCATCCTTCGCAAGGGTTGGCGCAAACCCTTGCAAGCTCCACGTTATCTAGGGCATCCAGTAAATATTTTTTATTATACATTTCTTTCGCCTTGTCAAAGAGTTCGGGGGCGGTTTGTCCATTCAGTGTATAAGGGTTTACCTCCAGGTGACTTAATTTCCAGCCATAATCATATTTACAATAAATGGCTGATATCATATATTTATTGGGGATCGATTTCGGCACAAAAAAGGCTGCATACATCTCGCGGGTATCAGCGCTATAATTCAGGTTGTAATTATTGATCCCTGGTGTTTTTGTTTCCAGTATCTTGTTCCCGCGCTCTTTGTTCACAATGTAATATTCATCAAGCAGGGAATAATCACCTTCTTTTAAGCGGTTACTGCAAATTTCAATTAACCGTAGACGCCCGTTATCCTGCAACATCTCACCCGACATTACCCCCTGCATCAGTAAAGGGCTATTAGCCTTAAGTCCTGCCAGCATTTGACTATTCAGAAGATGAAGTTTTTCCCGTGTGCCTGTTTCTATTTTTTCATTTTTCCAGGTACCCGGTTCAGGTGGACTGCAGCTGGCTAATACAAAAAACGAAATCAATAAACTGAAGAGTTTAATTAAGGATAGGTTAGGTCGCATGTGTGGTTGGTTATAAGGTCAGGTCTTTTGTTAAATACGATGATAACAATTTAGTAATAATTTCACAAAAATTAGTAAAGGAATATTTTAAATATTATCAGGTAAATTAGGCCGTTTTATCAGTAACTTCATCTGCATTTTTGCGTATACAGAATATTCGTCCTTGTTTGTTTGTGTATGATTTATCTATATCAGCTATCACACAAAATCTTCTAAAGAGAAATAAACATTCGCGATAAAAAACTATTGATTCTATTACTGGTTTTCTGATAATAAACAAAGTGAGCACAATCCCCGGGTGCTTATAACGTTTAAAATAAATAGTTGAAGGAAAATATTTTAACTATTATTTTGAATAAAATTTTAGTTAAAACATTATTTATTTCTGCCTGTATTAGGCTAGTCATGTTAGCTTAAATTTTTGATTACCCATAACTCATTCCCTATGAAGGATAGTGCTTTAGAAACCCTTTTGGAGCAAACACAAGTTTCGGAGGCGCCGGATGGCGATACACTCGATCTAAAAGAACTTTTGCGGGTTCTTTCCTTAGTAAAAAACGGAAAGCTAAGTACCAGGATGGCAGTTACCCAGGCCGGCATTAACGGTAGGATATGCGAGGTGCTTAACGACATCATTGATATGAATGAGCGTTTGGTGGCCGAAATATCCTCAGCAGAGAAGATCATAGGTAAAAATGGTAACCTGCTAAAGCGCATTGAGCTGGCGGATGCCAAAGGAGATTGGGCAGGGGGCGTGACTTCTCTGAATAACCTGATCTCGGACCTAACCTCGCCCACGCTGGAAATTGCGGGCATGATCAACTCGGTAGCCAATGGCGACCTTTCCAAACAGATACCGCTCGAGATCAGCGGACACTCGCTGAAAGGAGAGTTTTTGCGTATAGCCAAAGAATCCAACCAGATGCTTTCCAAATTGCGGTTATTCTCCATGGAAGTAACCCGGGTGGCAAGGCAGGTAGGTTCTGAAGGTAAATTAGGTGAACAGGCCAAAATTAAGGGTGTAGCCGGTGTATGGGCCGAGTTAACAGACTCAGTAAACCAGATGGCAGGTAACCTTACTGCCCAGGTGCGAAATGTAGCGGCGGTAACTACCGCGGTGGCAAAGGGTGACCTTTCCCGAAAGATCACGGTGGAGGCCAAGGGCGAAATACTGGAGTTGAAAAATACGATCAATACGATGGTGGATCAGCTCAACTCCTTTTCTTCGGAAGTAACCCGTGTGGCGTTGGAAGTAGGTACCGAAGGTAAACTGGGCGGGCAGGCAAAGGTGCCGGGCGTAGCGGGTACATGGAAAGACTTAACAGACTCTGTAAACCGTATGGCAGGTAACCTTACCTCGCAGGTACGTAATATAGCCGGTGTAACCACAGCGGTGGCCAATGGTGACCTTTCCAAGAAGATCACGGTGGACGTAAAAGGGGAAATGCTCGAGCTGAAAAAGACCATCAACACGATGGTGGATCAGCTCAACTCATTCGCATCAGAAGTAACCCGTGTGGCGCTGGAAGTAGGTACCGAAGGTAAACTAGGCGGACAAGCGCGTGTGAAGGGTGTTGGTGGTGTATGGAAAGACCTGACCGACTCGGTAAACCAGATGGGTAGTAACCTGACCGACCAGGTGCGTAATATAGCCGGTGTGACTACCGCCGTGGCAAAAGGCGACTTATCGCGTAAGATCACGGTAGATGCCAAAGGTGAGTTATTGGAACTAAAGAACACCATCAATACGATGGTGGATCAGCTCAACTCCTTCTCTTTTGAGGTGACGCGTGTGGCCCGTGAGGTGGGTTCGGAAGGGCAGTTGGGCGGACAGGCTAACGTGCCGGGTGTAGGTGGTACGTGGAAGGACTTAACAGACTCTGTAAACCAGATGGCCGGTAACTTAACCGGCCAGGTACGTAATATAGCCGAAGTAACTACCGCGGTGGCAAAAGGCGACTTATCCAAAAAGATTACTGTGGACGTGCAGGGAGAAATGCTGGAGCTGAAGGTCACCATTAATACAATGGTTGACCAGTTAAACTCATTCGGTTCGGAAGTAACACGTGTGGCACGTGAGGTGGGTTCGGAAGGACAATTAGGCGGTCAGGCCAATGTGCCGGGCGTGGGTGGTACCTGGAAGGATTTAACGGACTCCGTAAATAAAATGGCGGATAACTTAACCTCGCAGGTACGTAACATTGCCGAGGTAACCACGGCGGTGGCAAAGGGTGATCTTTCCCGAAAGATCACGGTAAATGCCAAGGGTGAGTTATTGGAGCTGAAAGATACCATCAATACCATGGTGGACCAGCTGCGTGGTTTCGCATCAGAAGTAACGCGTGTGGCTCGTGAGGTGGGTTCAGAAGGTCAGTTGGGCGGCCAGGCGAATGTGCCGGGTGTGGATGGTACCTGGAAGGATTTAACGGACTCTGTAAATAAAATGGCCGGTAACCTGACGGCGCAGCTGCGTAATATTGCGGATGTATCTATCGCGGTTGCAAATGGTGACCTTTCCAAGAAGATCACAGTTGACGTGCGGGGCGAGATCCTGCAGCTGAAAGAAACTATTAATACCATGGTGGATCAGCTGCGCGGTTTTGCATCAGAAGTAACCCGTGTGGCGAGGGAAGTGGGTACAGACGGTAACCTGGGCGGACAAGCCTTTGTGCCGGGTGTTGCGGGTACCTGGAAGGACTTAACTGACTCGGTAAATAAGATGTCGAGTAACCTGACCTCGCAGGTACGTAACATTGCCGAAGTAACAAAAGCGGTGGCCAGCGGTGACCTTTCCAAAACGGTAATCATCGACGTTAAGGGCGAAATGATGGACTTGAAGAACACCATCAATACGATGGTGGATCAACTCAACTCATTCGCATCCGAAGTAACGCGTGTGGCACGTGAGGTGGGTACTGAAGGTAAACTAGGTGGACAAGCGCACGTAAAAGGTGTGGGTGGTACCTGGAAGGACTTAACTGACTCGGTAAACCAGATGGCATCTAACCTTACCGGGCAAATACGCGGTATTGCAAAAGTGGCTACCGGTATTGCAAAAGGAAACTTAAAACAGCGTTTATCCATCAATGCATTAGGTGAGGTGGCTCAGCTGACGGATACGATCAACGAAATGATCGATACGCTTGCGGTATTTGCCGACCAGGTAACTACAGTAGCGCGTGAAGTGGGTGTACAGGGACGATTAGGCGGGCAAGCAAGTGTACCGGGTGCATCAGGAACCTGGAAGGACTTAACAGAGAACGTAAATCAGTTAGCCCAAAACTTAACGGTACAGGTGCGTTCAATATCAGAAGTGGCCTCGGCGGTAACCAAGGGTGACTTGACCCGGACCATACGTGTGGATGCCAAGGGTGAGCTGGAAGCATTGAAGGATACCATTAACCAGATGATCGCCAACCTGAAAGGTACTACATTAAGAAACCACGAACAGGACTGGCTGAAATCAAATCTGGCCAAGTTTGCGCAGATGCTGCAGGGCCAGCGCGACAGGAATGCGGTGGCAAATAAAGTACTATCCGAACTGGCTGAACTGGTAAATGCCCGTTATGGCGCTTTCTATATACTTGAACAAAGCGAAACAGGCGATGAACCAAAACTGAAATTATTTGCGGGTTATGCTCAAAAGAACCGTAAACTGATCAACCTTGAATTTGAAATAAGCGAGGGCCTGATAGGACAGTGCGCAAAGGATAAGGAAAGTATCCGCTTGTCTAATGTACCAGAGGAATATCTGCAGATCAGTTCGGGCATTGGTAACGCAGCTCCTATTGACCTGGTGATACTACCGGTACTGTTTGAAAATAATGTGAAGGCGGTTATCGAGCTGGCTTCTTTTGAGAACTTTAGCGATACACACATCGACTTTTTGGATCAGTTGACTGAAAGTATCGGTATCGTATTGAACAATATCGAAACCAATACCCGTACTGAGGAATTGCTAAAACAATCACAATCATTGGCGGGTGAGCTTTCTGCACAGCAGGAAGAATTGAGAAGGGCAAATGACGAGCTGCATGATAAAGGCCGTTCGTTAGAAGAAAAAGCAGAGCAGCTTACCCTGACCTCCAAATACAAATCAGAGTTCCTGGCTAACATGTCCCATGAGCTGCGCACACCGCTAAATAGTTTATTGATTTTGGCGCAGCAGCTATTTGAAAATCCAGAGGGTAACCTGACCGAAAAACAAAGGATGTTTGCCAAAACCATTCACTCTTGCGGGGATGACCTGATACAGCTGATCAATGATATCCTGGATCTGTCCAAGATCGAATCAGGTGTGATCTTTGCGGATGTGATGCCGGTTAACTTTAAGGAGATCGCCTCATTCGCAGAATCAACCTTTAAGCCGATCTCGGAGGCTAAAAATCTTAAATTCGAGATCTTGCTGGAAGAAGGGCTTCCTGAAATGCTGGAAACCGATTTGCAGCGTTTGAACCAGATCTTAAAGAATTTGTTGTCGAATGCCTTCAAATTTACAGAAAAAGGCGGTGTGAAGCTCGAGATATTCAGACCGGATGCGATGCATGAGAACCCTATAGCCAATACCGAATCGGTGATCGCATTCTCTATTTCAGATACGGGTATCGGTATTTCCAAAAACACGCAGGGAATTATCTTTGAAGCCTTCCAGCAGGCAGAAGGTTCTACCAGTCGTAAATATGGCGGCACAGGGTTAGGTTTATCCATCAGTAAAGGTTTTGCCGAGCTTTTGGGCGGTACCATAACCGTGGGCAGTGAATTGGGTAAGGGAAGTGTGTTCACTTTATACCTGCCTTTAAAATATAAGGAAGAAGCCAAACCGGTTACTAATAATTACCCGGCTAAAGAAAATCATCCGGTTACCCATTTAAGGACCAACCTGTTAGATACAGCCGAATTGGTAATTGATGATGACAGGCATAATATTTCGGCCGAAGATAAGGTGTTGCTGGTGATCGAGGACGATATCCGTTTTACAAAGATATTGATCGACAAGGCGCATGACCTTGGACTTAAAGTATTGGTAGCCATCAGTTACCTGGAAATATTTGATAACATACAAAAATACAACCCGATAGCGATCACGCTGGATGTCAATATGCCTGAGTCCAATGGCTGGAAAATACTCAAGCTGCTAAAAAGTGATATCAGCCTGCGCCATATCCCTATCCACCTGATCTCAGGGGAAGACAACAGGGCCATGGCGATGAAATTTGGCGCCAAAAGCTTTAACCTGAAACCGCTTTCCAACAATTCACTCGATGAATTGATCTCGGGCATTGTTCGCTTTCACGAACAGGTAAAAAAGAAGCTTCTTATTATTGAAGATAATGAGAATGACCTTCAGCGTCTCAGCGATATGTTTTCAAGTGACGGGATCGAGGTTTTTTGCGCTACCACAGCTAAAAAAGGCCTGGCTTATTTAAAGAAGGAGTCTTTTGACTGTATCATTTTAGACTTTGTTTTACCGGATGCAAACGGCCTCGATCTGCTCAACAGGATCAATACCTTAAAGCAGCCGCAAACAACTATTATTCTGCATTCGGCAAGGGATTTCACCCAAAATGAGTTGATCCTGTTAAAAAGGCTGAATCATAAGATCATTACCAAAAACCCAACCTCGCACGCTTACCTGCTGGAAGAAATATTAACCCTGTTGCATATTGATAAGAAATTTATCAGCCAGGGTAACCTCGATCTGATCGGCAGTATAAGGGTGAACAACGATGTGCTTGATTCCAAAAAAGTGTTGGTTGTGGATGATGATGTACGTAACCTTTTTGCCCTTACCGCTGTATTTGAGCGTTCAAACATCGAGGTAATAACCGCAGAAAGTGGCAGGGAGGCGCTGGAAATATTAAACAGCGACAAAAAGATCGATATAGTACTGATGGATATCATGATGCCGGAGATGGATGGTTACGAAACCATACAGATCATCCGCAAAGAAGCTAAGCACAAAAACCTGCCGATAATAGCGGTAACCGCAAAAGCAATGATTGGCGACAGACAAAAATGTATAGCTTCGGGAGCGTCGGATTATATTACCAAACCGGTGAAGACCGATCAGCTATTATCATTAATGCGCGTCTGGTTAATAAAATAGAGCAGGGAAATATTCGTTTTATATATAATGAAAAAAAATACGCCGGTTGATAGTACAATAAAGATCCTGTTGGTGGACGACAATGAGAATAACCTCTTGTCCATGGAGATCGTACTGGAAAACAACGGCTATGAATTTTTTAAAGCCACCTCCGGTCGTGAAGCGCTCAGGATATTGTTAAAGGAAGAAGAGTTTTCATTGATCCTGTTGGACGTAAAAATGCCTATTATGGATGGTTATGAAACAGCAGAGCTGATCTATCAGCGCGACAGGCTGAAGCATATACCTATTATTTTTATTACCGCACATGATTACGAAGAAGAAGCCATGTTTAAAGGCTACAAGACGGGCGCGGTTGATTTTATCCGTAAGCCTTTCAAGCCTGAGATATTGCGTTCAAAAGTGGCTGTTTTTGCGGAACTCTATAAAAAGAACAAATTACTGAGACAACAGGAAGAAAAATTGCAGATCGCAAATAATGACCTGACGATATTAAACCGCAACCTGGAGCAACGTGTATTGGAACGTACAATTGAACTGGAAAATCTGAACCAGGAACTAAAGGCCTTGAACCTGTCGAAAGACAAATTTCTGTCCGTTATATCACATGATCTTCGGAATCCGCTTACTTCACTCCTGATATCCTCTAAAAACCTTAACGATAATCTTGAAAATATCAACCCAAAAGAGATAAAACTGTTGTCGGGTGTAATTCACAGAACATCAAATAAAATATTACAGCAATTGAATGAGCTGGTTGATTGGGCTAAAAAACAGCGCGAAAAAACCAAATTCAATCCCGAAAAGCTTCAGTTGGTACGTGGCATTAATGAGTCTTTAGACCTTTTAAAGGCAAATGCATTTCAGAAGTCGGTTAAGTTTGAGAATAAAATAGCCGAAGATATCTATGTAAATGCAGATTCTCTGATGCTCCGGTCTATTTTACAGAATATCGTCACTAATGCCATTAAATTTACTCCGCAGGGTGGAGGCGTGGTAATGGTCACCGCGGAACCGTCAGAGTCAATGGTTGAAGTATGTGTACAGGATTTTGGCCTGGGCATGTCTGAAGAAACCAGAGATATGGTATTAAATGACATTCATTCCCCTTCGGTATTAGGCACAAATGAGGAACAGGGAACAGGCCTCGGTATATTATTGGTGAAGGATTTTGTGGCCCAGCATGGCGGTACCATAAAAATAGACAGTGAATTGGGCAAAGGAACCTGTTTCCGGTTTACCATGCCTCGGTTTAACTGATTATCAGCTCGCCAAGCTGCTGCCAGTTTGTTACTGGCTCTTTAATATCCAGCATATTTGCGATAAGCTGATAAATATCCCCGGCACTCTTACCGTTCTCGCGCAGGTAATGCACCGAAGTTGCACCCGCTGATTTGGAAAACTTCTTACCGGAAGCTTCCATGAGCAAAGGATGATGATAGAAGGCAGTCTCATCAAATTTATCTTCTTCAAGCATTGTTGCCAGCATGTGCTGCGCTACAGTTGATGGCCATAGGTCTTCGCCGCGAACCACCAGGTCTACCCCATACAAAAGATCGTCCACAACAGAAGTAAGCTGATAGGCCGGCATGCCATCTTTTTTCCTGACGACAAAATTGTTCATCTCTTTGGGCAGGTCTGCTGAAATATATTCGTCCTTTTCATTTTTGATCTTTAGCTCTTTTGTGTTATTAGTGATTAGCCGCCAACTGGCGTTATCCGTATCCAAAGGAATTTCTTTTTGATAGCAAACACAATTGTTGTTTTGCAATTGGCTGCGTGAGCAGGTGCAGGCGAAAACACACCGGTTCTGCACTAATTTATTTAATGCCTTTTCATAATGAACCATACGATGCAACTGGGAATAATGATCTTTAAATTCCTTCATATCCCGCGGACCTTCATCCCATGGGATTTCGAGAAAATTCATCGTATCAAAAATATCCTGCAAGTACTGTTCATTTACCCGCAGTTGATCCAGGTCATCAATTCTTAACAGGATCTTAGCGTCCGTTTTACGGGCCAGTGCAGCGGTGATGCTGAACGACAATACATTACCCAAATGCAAAAACCCACTTGGCGTTGGCGCCAGGCGGGTTTTAGTATATCGGTTAAACAGATCGGCCACAAATATTTTATTTTGCCTGGTCGGATGATGGCACCAATTTGGCAGTCAGGTCAGGGTCTTTCATATCCTTATCCAAAGGGAAAATTGGGTGCTGTACCCTTTTATAGGGTAGATGCTCAATGTCCTGGTCAACGCCACCCGGTGTAAGCGCCAGCAGCCAATCAGCACGCATGGCGTAAAGCTCCGGTTCCAGGTAGCCTATCTTCACCACTACAATATCTGCGGTACGGGGGTTAAGTCCCAGTTTGGTAAAGTCTTTTTCTTGATGATAAGGTTTCCGTTTTTGGGTGATGATAATGTGTACGCTTCCCACTTTTATAGAGGCTTCCACTTCTGCATCCGGGTCACCGGTCACAATTGACTCAACCGTCCCCACTATATGCACCGGCGGTGCATTGCGCGAATCTACTTTCGCACCTGCATAGCCATCCACATGACCGCCAACACCTGCCGCCATTGCTTTTTGGATAAGCTCAGGCCCCGGGATAGAGGCATAGATCAATGAAGGCCCGTTATCCGGTTTGAATTCGGGGCGTGCTAGTATCTGTGTTATCGTCCAGGTCACATCGCCGGCACCGCCCGCCGTAGGATTGTCACCTGAATCACTGATATAAAAAGGGTGTTTGGTACTGGCCAGCGCCTTGTCCAAACATTCTTTCAGATTGCCTGTTGGCGCTACAAAGGCAAACTCTTTTCGCGCATCCCAAAAGCGTTTGGCCAATTGCTCGGCCGTGCTGGTTACTTTTTCTTTATCATCCCCGGTAACCATTACTACGGCGTGGTTGCGCGGCTCATCGGCCCAGGCATAACCTATCCAGATAGCGGCATCAATAATACCGCTTTGTGCAGCAGCAGGGGCAACGGCAGCATACACGGTTTTTCCGGGTTCTATACGGGTGCTGGTTTTTTCGCCCGGTAACAATATGGGTACAGCTATGTAGGCTTTATAAGCAGGTTTTCCTTTTCCGCTTTCCAGCCTGTCGATCAAATTTGCTATGGCACGCCGTTTGGTTGCCAGCGCATCTTCGTGCGGCGCCATACGGTAACAGGTGATCAGGTCGCTGTTTTCAGCCAACCGCCATGATACATTACCATGCAGGTCCATTGCGGTTGAAATAATCGTTTTTTTACCAACTACCTTTCTTATTCTAACTAAAAAATCGCCTTCGGGGTCATCCAGTCCAACCACGCTCATGGCGCCATGTATATCATAAAACAAGCCATCATACGGACCGTGTTTCTTTAAAGAATCCAGTGTTTTGTTTACCAGCGATTCATAAGCCTCGCGGGTAACAGCGCCACCGGGCAATGCATGGCCATCAATGGTCGGCACCCAATCGGCTCTTTTGCGAAGTGATGAATCAGCAGAGAAAAATGGATAGATCGAGAAAATATTCGCACCGTACCTGGCATGAAAGGCAGCCTCATCTGAAAGTGCAGGTGAAAAAGTGCTCGATTCGATCCCTAACCCTGCAATGGCAATGCGTGGAAGGGGTTTTTGAGCACGATCCTTTTTGGGTTCTCCCGGTTTTGCGGAAGCGAGGCTTATCATTAAAATAATGGAACTGACTAAGAGAAATAGTTTTTTCATGGCGAAAGTTTAATAATTAATTTTGCTGGTGTTGTTGAGGGTAATCACTAAAATCTATTTCTTCGGTTGGTCCTCATTCAAATATATAAAATAGGATTAATGATTATCTTGTGTTGGTCAATTATTAACCGCCAGCCACATGAAACCAATCTGCTTATTTCTATTAATAATGTTTTCACTAAAAGTATCAGGACAAAATAGCTTAACCATTGATCTGCAACCCGGCGAAAAAGTTTGGTCGGGTGTGGTCAAAGAGGGACAGGAGATGCCTCTTAAGTTCGGATATCGTTATGACCTGTATGCCAATAACGGTGACAACCAGGTTCAACCCTTGCTGTTGGGAAACAAAGGCTTATGGGTGTGGAGCGAAGACCCTTATGCATTTGAGGTACAACAGGATAAGATCATTATCACCAATATAAAAGGCGCTGTGAAGTACGGTCATGCCGGCAAGGGCCTGGCCGATGCGCAAAAATATGTTTCGGCCCATTTTTTCCCGGCATCAGGGAAAATGCCGGATCAGATGCTCTTCTCTAAACCGCAATATAATACCTGGATCGAATTAACCTATCATCAAAACCAGGCCGATGTGCTTAAATATGCACAGGGCATTATAGATAATGGTTTCCCGCCGGGGGTACTCATGATAGATGATACCTGGCAGGAAGATTACGGCGTATGGCGGTTCCATCCCGGACGGTTCCCTGACCCTAAAGCGATGGTGAACCAGCTGCATAAAATGGGTTTTAAAGTGATGGTTTGGATGTGCCCTTTTGTAAGCGCCGACCAGGCAATGACTATGCGTGAACTAATGAAAGATAAAGCATTATTAATGCAGCGAACCGTCGACAACCCTACCTGGGACAAGGCAACCGAACCCACCATGATCAAATGGTGGAATGGCTACTCTGCCTTGCTGGATTTTACCAACCCGGCTGCTGTAAAGTGGTTTAATGAACAACTGGACCGCTTGGTGCACGATTATGGTATTGATGGCTTTAAATTTGATGCCGGCGACATGCAATTCTATCCGACCGATGCGTTGACTATGAAACGGGCTTCACCCAATCAGTCATGCGAATCATATGCTCAATTCGGTTTGAGGTTTCCATTGAACGAATACCGGGCCTGCTGGAAAATGGCCGGACAGCCACTGGCCCAAAGACTGCACGATAAAAACCATAGCTGGGACGATCTGCAGTTATTGATACCCCAGATGCTTACAGAATCACTATCAGGCTATACTTTTTCATGCCCTGATATGGTAGGCGGCGGGGACTGGGTAAGTTTCCTCGATCCGAAAAAGTTCAACCAGGATATCGTAGTGCGTTCGGCGCAGATCCATGCATTGATGCCGATGATGCAATTTTCGGTAGCCCCGTGGCGGATACTGGATGCAGCGCACCTGGCTGCGGTGAAAAAGGCGGTGGCAACCCGCGCAAAGTTTACTCCTCAAATAATGGAGCTGGCACAACGATCTGCCAAAACTGGTGAGCTTATTATCAGTCCGCTGGAATATTATTTCCCTAACCAGGGTTTTGATGGGGTTAAAGACCAATTTATGCTGGGCGCAAATATACTGGTAGCCCCGGTAGTGGGTCAGGCCAACAAACGGGATGTGATACTTCCAAAAGGTAAATGGATCAGCGACGATGGAAAAACATACGCAGGCGGTAAAACTTACGCTATTGATGTTCCACTCGACAGCCTGCCTTATTTCACTTTAAGTAAGTAATAAGCCGCAGTAATTGTTATAGACAGGCGCATAAAAAAAGCAACCTTCAAGTTGAGGGCTGCTTTGTATGATTCAGGATGAAGTTGAAATAAAGTTCTTATTGGCTCAGTTGACCTGTTAACATGTTAACATGGTAGGTTTTGCCATCTAAAACCATATCAGCCATATGATTTCCAAGGAAGGTCATTGAACCTTTAACATCGCCCCAGCTACCGTATGATTCAAAGGTTGCTGTACCGCTTAAAATATCTTTAGTTACTACGTTGATCTTTAAGTCTTTCACTTTATAGTATGAACCACCATCATTAGTAGTTAACCAGTTGTTACCGGTTACACCGATAAATTGATTTTGATCATCCAATGCTTTGATATCATAATCCTGTTGTACACGGTAAACTATAGGAGCTTGTCCGGGAACAGTTTTAGTTGTATTTAATGAGTCAGATGCAGTATAGCCTGACAATTTACCATCAACACAGTTAAAGAAGAATTTCAGGTTACCGCCAGTGTGTACTACAGTATCACCTACAGTAGCGTTATAATTTACCAGTGAGTCTGTAAAGAAACCGCAAAGTGTTTTAGTACAGGTACAACCCTGGTGAGGGCCCTGGTGACCGTCTACAGATACATTAACACCATCATTTAAATTAACGCCGCCAAATGTACCGGCCAATGATTTTGAAAGGTTTATAGCAACCTGGCTTCCTGCCTGGGCAGTAGTCAGTTTTGAAGATGTCGGATTTTTTTCAGTTTTTTGGCATGAGGTATAAACCATCATTACGCACACCACAACCGGGAGTAGAAATTTCGTGTAAGTTTTTACTACGTTCTGTTTTTGAGTAGAGTTCTGTTTCATAACTTTAAATATTAACCAAATAATTTTTGTTCTGATAATTGAAGGCTATTAATTTAACCAGCAGATGTAACCTGTCAGCCAATTATTATACCATTAAATATCAGGGGTGCTTAAATACCGGATTTTAGCCAAACTATACGAAAAAAGCCCGTTTTAGGTACTTTACGATAATTTGCGAAGAATCAGCATATTATGGCAAGTATACTAAAGAAGCTTCTTTTATCAAAGCTTTATTTTAACTTAATAGAAAATTAATTGTAAAAAGGAATATGTTACCCGGTTGGCCGGGAATTTAGGGGAAATGTTTCCCCAAAGAATACCCACTTTGTTCTATTTTGAAACTCAAAGAATCGGTATTTCAGCAGATATTCAGGCTGATGCTTTTCTATAAGCTACAAAATATAATACCTTGCCAAAATAATTCAGGCATCAGGAATAGGGGTTAACTCTGTTCTTTGGGTACCGCTATTTTCGTTATAAGAAAACTCCGTCGCGGTTTTTACGATTAAGACCAGAAATCATTTCGCCATGCTGCCTGCTCGGCCGGAGTCAGGAATGTCCAGGCAACTATGCGGCTTACCTTTTGGCCGTGTGTCATGCTGATGGTTCTGACATCAAGCGCATTTTCTTTCTTCAGCGCCTTATAAATAACCGGAAGTGTATCCTTTTTAGAAACCAGTGTAGAAAACCACAGGCATTGATGTGCTACCAGTTTACTTTGCTCAACCATCCGGCGAATAAACCCAGCTTCGCCGCCGTAACACCAAAGCTCTGTTTTCTGCCCGCCGAAATTCAGTGCTGCATTTTGTTTATTTATACCAAGTTTCTTCCACTTAGCAGCGGCTGAGGCCTGGGCTTCCTGTAAGGATGCATGAAATGGCGGATTACAGATAGTGATATCAAAACCCTCGCCCTGTTTAATAATGCCTTTAAATATATTGGCCTTATTACTTTGCAGGCGGAGGATGATCTTACCCTGGAAGTTTGGGTTTGATGCAACAATATCCTTTGCCGACCGGATAGCTGCCGGATCAATATCGGTGCCTACAAATTGCCAGTCATAAACATTGTTGCCGATGAGGGGATAAACACAGTTGGCACCCGTACCAATATCCAAAACACGGATCTTATTGCGGGGAACGGTACCGCCATTGATTTCACTTAACAGATCGGCCGCATAGTGTATATAGTCAGCCCGGCCCGGTATTGGCGGACAAAGGTATCCTTCCGGGATATCCCAATGCTCAACTCCGTAGTAATGTTTTAACAGGGCCTTGTTTAAAGCCTTAACCGCATCGGGATTGCTAAAGTCTATAGATTCATCATGATATTGATTTACAGACACAAATTTCTTTAACTCCGGACTGCGTTTGCAAAGGGCTTTAAAATCATACCCGGCACGGTGACTGTTGCGCGGGTGCATGTTTTCCTTTTCTGCGGGTTTTTGATTGGTGTCTGAAGACATTTTTGAATACGATGATTTTTATGCGAAGGTCGGCATTCTTTATTATAAAAGAATTTCATTTTATAAACTGGTAAAAACGGCCAGTTTATAAATATTGTCTTTGGGTAAGCCTTCCAAAGTCAGCCAGCTTTGCGAAGCCACCACAGGGGTGCAGGGGCCGTAAGTAATGATCTTGATTTTTCTGAGCAGTGATTCCTTCCTCAAATGATCTAAAACCCCGTTCAATATCTCCCCCGTGAAAGGTGTATACATAAAGAATATCGTTCCGCTGGGATAGTCTGCTTTTCGTGCATCGTTATTAATGAATGTCACGTTGAATAAATTAAGATCCGCAGCGCAGTTTCTTGCATAATCACAAAAAGCAGGTTCAAATTCAATACCTATGGCTTTTGCCCCGCTAAGAAGATTGACAAGGATAGCAACCTGGCCCAGGCCGGAACCCAGGTCAAAAAACACATCTTCTTTTGTGAACTCAACTATCTCACATATTTCGAGAATGACCCTGGCCGGCGTTTTTTGGTAAAAAACCATTCCAGGTTCCAGCTCCTTGGTCTGCTCCGGCATGGTCTGGACAGAAAATATCCCATTAATAAAAATATCCAGGTCATCATAACCTGCTTCCTGCTGGTGTTTCTTATTGTTTAAATTGAAGCCGGTACATTCATTGATCAGCTCTTTCAATTGATTCCCTGTATATTTCCCGGTCCGGATATTTGCCCGAAGCTTTTGAAACAATTGATCGTCTATTGCTTCCAGTTCAGACTTTACCTTTTCAGCACGATATTTCAGCGAAAGCAATTGATCTGACTGACCGACTTCTTGCAGTAGTGCATCAACCCGGTCAATTATCCCGAATCCGATAAAATCTATCAGGCCGATACGCTGAGCAAAGTTTTTCTCTTCGCGGATCAAAGGGTCCTTTTCCATTTCCTCATTGCGGGATCGCATTTCATTAATGGCGTCCCTTGTCTGCGCGTCAGAGTTAATTGCAGGTAAGGACATCTTCTATTCCGTTCTTAAGCAATCTACCGGGTTTGCAAATGCCGCCTTTATAGTTTGCAAAATGATCAGCAATGCCGTTGCAGATGTGAGTAATAAAATGGTGATCACAAAAGGGAAAAACGATATATTGATTTTATAAGAGTAATCATTCAGCCAGTTCTGCATCAGGTACCAGGCCAGCGGGCAGGCCACAACACCGGCAATAACAACAACACCCAAAAAGTCTTTTAAAAACAGCTTGATAATGCCGGCTACTGATGAACCCAGCACTTTGCGAACCCCTATCTCCTTTGTGCGTTTTTGAATGCTTAAGGAGATTAATCCCAACACACCAAGCAATACAATAATGATGGCTAAAAAGGTGGCGGTGTTGGCCGCCTTCTTTAGCTGAAGCTCGCTTTCATATAACCGTTTCAGCGCCTCATCCATAAAATGGTATTCAAAGGGTGCTCCCGGCATCAGTTCGGTCCATTTGCTTTGCAGTGCGGTAATATTATTCTGCATATTGCCCGGGTTCAGCCTGATGGTAAAATAACGGTAAGCAGTTCCCCTGTTAACATTCGTAAATATCTGCGGCATGATTTTCTCCTGCATCGATCCAAAATGGAAATCAGCTATTACACCCTGTACTGTAAACGGCGTAGTATCGTAAGCCGGAATAAATATCCGCTGGCCTACGGCATCTCCGGGTGTCTTCCAGCCCATTACCTTTGCCTCCGTTTCATTGATCACAATCTTATTAGAATCTGCGGCGGCATAAACCGGTTTAAAAAATGTCCCCGCTCTCACCGCTATATTATAAGTGGATGCATACCTACCATCTGTAAATAAACCTTCGGCGCTTACTGCCTGGGCAGGATTACTGCCTTCCCGGTAGCTTAAGAAGTTACCGCCGTTACCGCCGTCGGGAATTTCGAATGATAACGTAATATCTTTCACCTGCGGCATCCTGGATAATTGATCGCGTATGCGCTCCATTTTGTTTACACCTTCCGGCGACCAGTTCCTGGGCAGCTGTGCATAAAGTAAATAATCTTTGTTGTAGCCCAGGTTACCGTTGAAAAACAAGTTGATCTGCTGCGAAATAATAACAGCGCCAATTAATACCACGGCCGCAGTAGCAAATTGAAAAGTGACCAGCGTTTTGCGGAATAATATGCTTTCTTTAACAGAAGTTAATTTCCCTTTCAAAGAGTCGACAGATTTTAAAGCCGACAATACCAGTGCCGGATAAATACCGGCGATAAGGCCAACCAGTAATGCGAACACGAATAGAACCGGGATAAAATATACAGGGAAGGAGAACAGGCCCCTGATATCCCAGCCCAAAATAGTGCTGAAATATGGCTGACCGAGTATGTAGATCACCAGCGCCAAAACAGTCGCCAGCATAACAATAAGGGTTGATTCGGCCAAAAACTGCCAGATGAGTTGCTTGCGCAGGCCGCCAAGCACTTTACGGATGCCCATTTCGCGCATACGGCCTGATGAGCGGCCAATACAGATGTTCACAAAATTGATGATTGCCATCAGTAATATAAACAAAGCTACAAAGGAAAGCGTACCGATCATTTTTTTGACCAGGCCACCGTCACTCACCAGGTTATATTCCTTCAGGCTTACCAGGTGAGGTGTAAGACTGGTGCGGATCACATCATCTGTTTCAAATTTTTTGACCAGCGCCAACATTGCCCGGTCAACTACTTTAGGGTCGGCACCTTTTTGCAGTTCCAGGTAATCAACGGTTCCAGTATTATCCCATCCATCCAAATTGCGCCTGAAGTATTTGCCGGCATCGCTGTTAAAAAAGAAATCGGTACTATAAGCCGAAGTTTTCCTGGTATGGCCATTTAAATTGGTGACCGAGTTTGGCGGTATGTCCTCCAGAACAGCACTGATGATAAAATCGTGCCTGTCGCCATGCATACTCTCAAAATTGAGGGCCTGCCCAACAATGTTGGTTTTACCAAAGTATTTCATGGCCGCCGTCCGGGTAAGCGCAACCGAAAACGGGTCATTCAAAGCAGTTTTTGCATCGCCGTACAATAACTTAAAGCCATACATATGAAGGAAGGTACTATCTCCCGTTTGTATACTTTCGCGGTAATGCATTTCGCCCCGGCTAACGATGGTGGTTGACAGGTCTGCATGGTAATAGTTGCGTACCAGCCCCGGATAATTTGTGGCCATTGCTTTGGGCAGTTCGGCAATGCCCCCAATTTCACTTCCTAAATTGGGATCTTTCCATTTACTCAGGATAACATATTGGTTTTCCGCATCGTTAAGCTGGTGGTTAACCTGCAGCTCTCCCCAAACATAAGCGCCTATCAGCAAGGTAAAGGCTATACCTACTGCCAATCCGAATATATTGACAAATGAAAAGAACTTGTTTTTCCAAAGGTTGCGCCAGGCGATCTTGAAATAATTTTGGAGCATGGGGGAGATAGATTTTGCGATCTAAAAATAATGAAATAAATGCCGGATTGGCTTATTAATGCACCGACAAATTTTTCTCCGGACATGGAGATTTTGGTCCGGAGAAAAATGATTTCTTACTAATGCGCCCGTCCCTGCTCGCTATCCGCACCACCTGTTTCACGCTTTTGAGGCGTATTGGTTGACTTGCCAAAACTATAGGTAAATGCCAGGGTTGCCACCTGGGTATCTATAAAGTTATGGAATGATGCATTGGCGCCCACAATATTGGTGATGTCGCCGCTTGGGCCAAAGGTGTGGAAGATATCCCGGACATTTAATTTGACCGAGCCTTTGTTGTTCAATATCTTTTTCTGAATGGCGGCATTGAGCATACCTTTTGGCAGTATAACAAACTGGCCGTAGGTACCGCCGTTATCAAAAAATCCGCTTAACTCGGCGCTCCACGTTTTTGATATGGTGAACTGGTTGCTGCCGTTACCGCTGATGGTAACTTTGGACTGGTTGAGGTAGCCGGTGTAGAAGGCACCCTGGTAAGTGTTTTTGTATACCTCGGCATACAGGTTGACTGACCACCATTTGGTGGGTTGAAAGTTAGTATTGACAGAAAGATCCAATGTTTTCTGCTGCCCTATATTGCCCTGGGTGCTGATAAATATGTTACTGTCCCTATGGATCGTTTCGCCCTGCACATTGCTGGTACGGTTGTAAGCAAGCGCAATGGTGAATAGGTTTCTGAAACTGTAAGCTAACTTATAATTATCCGTAAACTGCGACTTCAGGAAGGGATTGCCCGAGAAGTAGGTAAACTTATCCACAAAAAAAGTAAAGGGGTTTAAGCTGCCATAATTCGGCCTCCCTATGCGGCGGCCATAAGACAGCACCAGTACATTATGACCTGCAGTATCCAGGTTATAGGAAAAATAAGCCGTTGGAAACAGGTTAGTATAATGACTTGAAATAGTAGAACCTTTTATTAGGGCATTACCCAACTGATCCCCCTTGCCATTAGTATTTTCTAAGCGAAGGCCTGTTTGAATAGAGAAGCGCCCGAAATCCTTATTAAAATTAACATAGGCGGCGTTGATGTTCTCTTTATATAAAAACCGGTTGGTTTTGGTGTTATCAATGGCGCCGGCGTTATCGAAATAATTAGCGGTGGCATCTGTATTTACATAGCTGCTCTTGGCACCGGCTTCCAGCTTTGCCTTGCCTTTGAACGGATGAGCATAGTCAACTTTGGCAGAATAGATATTAATGGTCGATGGTAAATCATCCTTCAGGGTAGTTGAGTTAGTTAAATCGCCATTTGGTAAAAAAGTGTTGTTAAAAAATAACTGGTTACCACCAGATACATCATGAATATAATCCAGGTCAAAGTTTAACTGCCTGCCTGTGCTATCAAATTTATGGGTATAATTCAGGTTAATGCCGTTGCTGTTAAATTTGTTTTTAGAAGTATTAAGCGTATTAATAGTCGAATCCAGGTCACCATTACCGCCATATAACAAACTGTAAACCGGGCTGCTGTCATGGCTACGGGAGATATCACCGGTATACACTATACCCCAGGTAGTTTTTGGCGATGCAAAAAAGTCCATGCCCGCTTTGATATTGGTATTCTTGTCTGTCGGCCTGAAATAAGAAATATCTTTTAAAGAAGAGGTCGTGTTTCCATTCGCATCAAAATAATCGCGGTCAATTTCAAGCCTTCTGAAAGTCTTTTGACCGTTGTAAGCCAGATTGGCAAACAGGTTAACTTTATTTACCCTGTAGTTGAGGTTGATGCTTTCGCTGGTACGTTTATAAAAGCCCTGTGCAAAATCAGCCGATACCACGGCATTAAACCCCTTAATGGAATTCTTTTTGGTTTTGATATTGATCACACCCGCATTTCCGGCTGCATCGTATTTGGCAGGCGGATTATCCATCAGCTCTATCTGGTCTAAAGACGATGATGGTAAACTACGCAGGTAAGTAGCCAGGTTTGCCGCCGAAAGATAAGTAGGCTTATCATCGATCATCACCATTACGCCACTTTTACCTTTAAAGGTGATATTGCCATCGGCATCTACCTGTACGCCGGGTGTCTTTTCCAGCACCTCCAACGCATTGGCTCCGGTGTTGGATGCCAGCGCCCCTACATTGATCACCGTGCGGTCTACTTTTTGCTGAACATATGATCTTTGGGCGGTCACGGCTACCCCGCTCAGTGCTTTCCCGGTTAATGATAAAGTAATTGCCGGTAAATTAACCGCTTTTTGTTGTTCAATAACCACCGGATTACTACGATAACTTTTATAACCTATGTAGGTTACCCTGATGAGATAGGTATCATCTTTGAGATTTTGAAAGGCGAAACTGCCATCCGGATTGGCCAGTTTTGAACTCACCACTACCGAATCTTTTGCGACCAATAAAATAACGGTTGCGCCGTCAAGCGGCTTTTTTGCATCGTCCAGTACCAACCCCGAAATTTTACCGCCTGTTGTTTGTGCTTCGGCAAAGTTGAAAAGTAACAGCGTAAATAAGGCTATAAAAAGTAGTTGTATAAATCTCATAGCCTATAAGACACCTGTTTAGAAGCAATCGTTACATCAGAGTTATAATTTAACATATTGACAGGCGTAAATTAATTTAGCTGATAATTAAGGACAAGAGGGGGGCAGTCTAAGAAATGCTAATCTGTTGTAAGGAACAGGCCTAAAAACCGACTAACAGCATTAAATAAAATATTATGCAGTGCGAAAAAATTGAATAGAGCCATACGAAGAAAAACACCGGGAGCAAATAATTACCGTTTGGGAACGCTCTGCAAAGGCTACTCATCATTTTGTTAAATCGGATGATCTTGACTATTATAAAACGCTGGTGGAAGAGATAGATTTTGGCGCATTTCCGGTATACTGTTTAATGAGCGGGGATCGGGTGCTCGGTTACATAGGCGTTGCTGAACAAAGTATTGAAACACTATTTTTAGAACCTGATCATATTGGTTATGGCCTGGGTACAAAACTGATGCGCTTTGCTATGGACGAATTAAAAGCCAGCATGGTAGATGTGAACGAACAAAATGAAAACGCCGTGCGGTTTTATCAGAAGTTTGGATTTGAAACTTATGACCGGACCGAACAGGACCCGCAAGGTGGCAATTACCCGATATTGAAAATGAGGATCAATCGTGATTGATTCTACCGACCCCTTGCCTGCCGGACAGGACTATGGACACTAAATGTTGTAAAACCGTGCACACTCAGGATCGTTTTACCTTTGGGTGCAACGGTAATAGCGTAGGGCCACCAATTCGTTGTCGCCAGTTTTATATCCCCATCCAGGTAGTAGCGGTCCTGTCCCTTAAACTGACCGGGGGTTAAAACTCCATACGTACGTCCCTCCGAGTAGGGGTCGTACGCTTCCAGGTAAAAACCATTGCTTGTTTGTATATACCCCTTGATCATTATAAAATGCCCCCACCCTACAGTGTTTGCTAAATAAAATTTTTGGGTATGCTGATAATCAGTAATATTCTGAG
>JBEHXM010000015.1:0-49581 GCA_048498695.1 Bacteroidota bacterium | reverse complement strand
CATATAAGTAAGCGATGGGTTTTGGCAAGCAGTTGACGCCATAGCAGCTCCATCAGTAACAAACACGTTTTTGGCATCCCAAACCTGGTTCCATTCGTTCAATACTGATGTTTTTGGATCGCGGCCCATACGTGCAGTACCCATCTCGTGGATACCACGGCCTAATACCGGTTCGCTGGTGAAGGTCTGAACGTTTTTCACGCCAGCTTTTTCCATCATTTCCTTAGCATCGTTAGCCATGTCGATACGCATCTTCAGCTCGTTATCTTTTACTGTAGCGTCGATAGCCAATACCGGTAAGCCCCATTTATCTTTTTTGTCCTTATCAAGGTAAGCCCTGTTTTCGTGATATGGTAATGTTTCGCCGAAACCACCTATACCCATTGTCCATGCGCCTGGTTCAGATAACGCGTCCTTAAACGCACCGCCTATGCTCATTTCCGGAATAGCACGGCCCCACTCTTCACGCCCTGCACCACCCTGGTAACCAAATCCACGCATATAATTCCGTTTATCGCCAAACAAATTGGCAAACCGTACGATGTAAATACCATTCGGCCTTCTGCCAAAATAGTATTTATCCTCATAGCCTTCCATCACGCCTGATGCGCCCAGGTTATAGTGGTGGTCCATAATATTATGGCCCAATTCGCCGCTGCTGCTGCCGAGTCCATCAGGCCATATATCGGTGGCCGAGTTCATCAGCACCCAGGCACTGTTCAATGCCGAAGCATTTACAAAAACAACCTTAGCATGATATTCATAAGTCTGATTGGTTTCGGCATCCAGAACCTCTACACCTGTTGCTTTTTGGGTGTTTTTATCATAGATGATCTTAGTAACGATGGAGAACGGCCTCACTGTTAAATTGCCGGTTGCCATAGCTGCAGGCAAAGTAGAGGATTGCGTACTGAAATACCCTCCGAACGGACAACCTTCCCAGCACCGGTTACGGAACTGGCATTTGGTGCGGCCCGGTATGGCGGCAGTTAAATTAGCCGAGCGGCCAATGATCATGTGCCGCATATTATTGTAATGTTTTTTGATACGGTCGGATACATCTTTCTCCACACAATTCATATCCATTGCCGGTAAAAAGTGGCCATCGGGTAACTGCTCTAAATTTTCCAATGAACCATTTACCCCGGCAAATTTTTCTACATGATCATACCAAGGGGCGATGTCTTTATAACGTATAGGCCAGTCGATTGCCCAGCCGTCTTTTAAATTAGCCTCAAAATCATGGTCACTCCAGCGGTAGCTTTGTCTTCCCCATAGAATAGAACGTCCACCCAGTTGATAGGAGCGCCACCAGTTAAAGGGTTTTATTTCGGTATATGGCGCATCAATATCATCGGCCCAGTAATTCATATTACCTTCATTCAATCCCCATGCCCTTGCCAAAATTGGATGCCGTTTTTTCTTTTCAAGCGGAACTGCGCCCCGGTGCTCAAAATCCCAGGGATTGTTATTAGCAGTTTTATAATCCTTGATATGCTCAAAGTTGCGGCCGCGCTCCAGCATAATAGTTTTAAGACCTCGTTCAGTCAATTCTTTAGCAGCCCAGCCCCCACTTATACCCGACCCTATTACAATAGCATCATAAGTGTTTTTTGCCTGCGCTTTGTTATTTACATTAACAGTATCAGTTGGCATGATCAGGAAGATTTAGTTATAATTGGTTAAGTTAAGATACGATTTACAGATTACCAAGATTAAGCAGGATTAAAATCATGCATATCCTTCAAATCCTTTAATCGTGTAATGTCTTTATTTTAATACTCCGGTAATTCACGTCAAAACCGTGGTCCTGCAGCAGGATATGGCCGCGTTTGGCTTCCCCAAAGTTTTTCCATATCACATACTTGCTGATCTTTACCAGGTCCTTAAATGCCTGTGAGCCGCGCTCGTACTCAAGCACCTTCACACCATTCAAATAATGCTCCACGTGATTATTGGGATATACAATGATCCTGCCTGTATTCCAGGCACCTATCGGCCTTACAAAGCGGTCTTGTTTTTTTGCCGGGATCAAATCGTAAAGGGAGGCCAGTGTACGATCTCCATCACGTCCCAGCTTAGCATCCGGGTGTACTTTATCATCCAGCACCTGGTACTCCAAACCAATAGCCGAACCTTTGGTATCTTCATTCAATGTCACAAAATATTTTACCCCGCTATTGGCACCGGTACTCATTTTAAACTCAAACGACAAGTCAAAAGCACCATAAACGTTTTTGGTTACAATATCACCCACATTGGCTGCTTCTCCGCCTTTTGATCCCAGGATGGTCATAGTACCATTGCGCACTATCCAACCGCCGGGTTTGGTCGGGAAAGTAGTCATGTTTGCACCTACCCAGCCCGCATTGGTTTTTCCATCAAACAACAGAGCCCAGCCATCTCTTTTTTCATAGTCAGTTAAATAATTTGATACATAATCCACCACATAAATACCTTTTGGAAAAGGTGCGGGCTTTAAGTTAGCAGTTTGCAGGCGGATATTTTTAAAATAGATCTTTTTGCCGGCTTGTCCTTCGTTACTGATACCATGTACTTGTAATGCAATAAAGCCTTTACCGTCAACTGTATCTACCATATAAGCTGTTGCTATACCATTTACCCAGGTTTTGATCGAGTTACCGATACACTCAATACGGTAATGGTTCCAGCCTTCCACTTTAAAAGCATTTTTTGCTTTAGGGTTAAGTTCCATAGTGTAAAGCCAGTCGCGGCGACCTTCATCATAAATACCACCGCTCCATTTACGGTCTGATGGGTCTACCTCTACCTGTCTGCCGTAAACTTTACCGGCACCATTATTTCCTTTCGGGTCGAAATGACTCCGTGTTTGCACGCCCGAATTGCTTTCCTTGCTTTCTACCTTAACATCCAGTTCCATTATAAAATCCCCATATTCCTTTTCGGTTACTAAAAAAGAATTTGGCGAATTGGCAACTGTAGTGCCTACTATTTCGCCATTTTTTACTTCATAAGTGGCTTTGCCGGTAGCTTGTTTCCAGCCTTTCAGCGTTTTGCCGTCAAATATGCTGGTCCAGGCTGATTGTGCCTTTGCAGATGAAAAACCTCCGGCAAGCAATGCGATTAAAATAATGTATTGGCTTTTTTTCATGTTTTGATTCGATAGTAATTTTTAAACTGATCGGTTAAACTAATTTTGGTTCCCAGCCGCTTTCATAAGTACGGCCCCAAAGCTTCATTGCTTCCGGGCTGTTGGTAATATGCCCGTTTTTAGGATCGCAATTAAGTGTAATACCTGTACGCTGCGAAATATTAGCTAAATGGCAAAGCAAAACGCTCTTTGACGCCTCATCTACAGGCGAGGTCAATTCTGCTTCGCCTCTTACAGTGGCTACAAAGTTTTTAAAATGATAAAAATCAAGGTTGCCATTTGCGCTGGTAGTATTGTTAGGATCAGGGGCTACTTCCGATTTTACTTCTTTCAGCACTTTATTTTTGGCGTCCAGTATTTTGTAATCACCGCCGCCTAAATTTACCAGGCTGCCTTTGGTGCCATAGATAATAAACCCGCGACTGCTGCCTTCAACCGGGAAGTTATTACAACTGCGGCTTTCCCATGCTATACTGCATTTATCGCCAAACTCAAAGCTGGCTACTTGTGTGTCAGGTGTTTGCCAATCATCTTTAAATGCATATCTTCCGCCCGATGAGTTCACTTTTGTAGGGTAATCAACCCCTAAAAACCAGCGGCAGCAATCTATTTCGTGCGTACCATTATTGCAGGCTTCCCCTGTTCCCCAATGCCAGAACCAGTGCCAATTATAATGCACCAGGTTGTCCTGGTAAGGCATTCGCGGCGCGGGGCCCTGCCAAAGGTTAAAGTCTAAAGTAGAGGGCACCGGGATCTTTTTACCGATGCCTATTGATTTACGCTCGTTGGTATACCATGCTTTGGCGAAATAAGCATCGCCTATAGCGCCTTCCTTTACCTGTTTCACCGCATCGATCAGCGATGGCATAGAGCGGCGCTGGTTACCCATTTGTATATGTTTGCCATATTTATGAAGGGCCTCTGATATCAGTTCGCCCTCATGCGGGTTTTGCCCGCAGGGTTTTTCTACGTAAACATGCTTACCATGCGATGCCCCGAGTATAGCTGCCGGGGTATGCCAATGGTCTGGTGCTGCTACTACCAACGCATCAAAGTCTTTTTTCTCCACCAGCTTTCTAATATCATGTACCAGCTCGGGCTTGCGTTTGGCATCTTTCAATGCTTCATATCCTTTTTTGATGGCGCCTTCTTCCACATCACATATATAGGCGATCTCTACATTCGGTAATTGCGAATAACAATTGGCAAGGTAACTGCCACGACCGTTAAGCCCCATTACTGCTAACGTGACTTTATTGCTTGGGGCATTTTTACCGAATACGGGGAAATTAAGAATAGTTACCCCTGCTGCTGCCAGCGAGGTATCCCTGATAAATTTTCTGCGATGCATAATCAGCTGTTTTAATTGGTTTTTAAAAGTAGGGATAAATCTGTTAAACTGACAGTAATCTTTGCGAAATGTAACAAACTTGTTATGACTGACAGGGCTTTTATGAGCCATTTAGCCGGTTTAATCTAAAGGAAATATAATTTAATTTAAGGAGATTTCTTTAGTTAAAAACTTTATTTTAATGTGCTGTAAATCAGAGAACTTAAAATGATCATATAAACTTGAAATAATTACAAATATGCCGTTTCTATTACATCAGGGCACATTTTCACTTTGTAAAAAATAGGCGATTTGAAACTCTGCTATTCAAAATCTCGTTATAGTGAGTAAATCAAATAGTTTATATGAAATCTATAGAAAATTTATTTAACTCAGTACTGAAAGCTGTGGGCGCGTTGGCTAACAATGAAAGTATCTTTAAAAAAAGAAAAAGAAATCCATTTAATCCAAAATTAACTTTAGGATTTAATTTTATCCAGGGCAGATAAATTCCCTCATATCACAATTAATATTTCTACTTATCATCATTTGTGCGATCAACTAAGCGTACCGGTGATGATATTTTATTTTTAGCCCTCTGGTTTTCGTAAATTAGGCTGATGAAACCAACTGTCATTATCGAATATTGCCCAAAATGTAACTGGCTTTTGCGTGCAGCATACATGGCGCAGGAATTATTGACCACATTTGCTGATGAATTATATGGCGTAACCCTGCATCCCAGTGAAACAAGCGGCCGTTATAGCATCAGCATCGATAACGAAATTATTTTCGACCGTAAAGAGCAGGGGCGTTTTCCCGAAATAAAAGAATTAAAACAACTGATACGCAACAGGGTTGCACCGGATAAGGATCTGGGGCATTCGGATAATAAATAAAAATATTATACCTACCTTAGTTAAAACCGATAATAAACTATCACAAAATCTTTTATTTATCTTTGTGAGTTTTTAATTTAAAAAATGCTTTCCAAAAAAACTAAATACGCCATTAAAGCCCTTGTTGTACTGGGGAAAAATGCCGACAAACCACCGATGCAGATCTCAAAGATCGCTGAAGAAGAACGTATCCCTAAAAAGTTTCTTGAACAAATTCTTTTAGACCTGCGAAATGCGGGCTTCCTTTATAGTAAAAAAGGTGCAGGAGGTGGCTACAGCTTAAATAAAGATCCAAAAGATATTTACCTGGTGAGTATTATGCGGATAACCGACGGCCCTATTGCCATGGTGCCCTGCGCCAGTTTGAACTTTTACCATAAATGCGAAGAGTGCCGCCAGGAAACCACCTGCGGTATACGTGATGTATTTGTGGAAGTAAGGGACGCTACATTAAAAATATTGTCTGAAACCAGTATTGCAGATGTAATTGCCCGCGAAAATACATTGATAAAAGTTTAGCCTTATCTTTCTCAGATCTTAATATCGTCGCAAATTTTTGTGGAGATGATAGGGTATATTTTTCCCCGATATAGTATTGGTTAAAAGCCTGTATTTTTTTAACCAATGCTTTCCAACTAAAGATTTCAATTTCCTATAAAAATAATTTTCAGCTCCCAATCCCGGGCGTTTGCCGGCCAATTGTTTTTGAAAAGGTTTTGTTAATTTATTATATTATTGATTATCAAATATATAATAAATTTCATCTCTACCTCGCCTCGCCTTCTTTTAGCCAAAATAATAATCTTATTTTAGTATCCTAAATACCTGTAATTGCGTATAACACATTCAACTTAAAATTTTGGCTCGCAATTGGCAATGTTTATACAGATATCGAAGAGTGTAATTTTACTGTAAAAGAAATATTTTTATTAACAAATTCTACCATTTCCCTATACTATATATATATTTGGGGTAAATTATAGAATAACAGAACTTAATTAGTTAGAAGATATGCAAAGCTTCAGAACGGAATTGGAAAACCCGGTAGTTGAAAAGGAAATAATTGACCTTGAAAAAAAGATCAAGGCTTACCGGGACGGCAAGATACATGATGAAAAATTCAGAAGCCTGCGCCTGGCCCGTGGCATCTACGGCCAACGCCAGCCTGGTGTACAAATGGTGCGTATCAAGCTCCCTTTTGGTAAAGTTACCTTTAAACAACTGTTGCGTATTTCTGATGTTTCTGATGAATATGCCAGCCGCAACCTGCATTTAACCACCCGACAGGATATCCAGATACATTATGTAAGCCTTGACCGTACGCCGCAATTGTGGGCCGACTTATCAAAAGATGATGTTACCATGCGCGAAGCTTGCGGCAATACCGTCAGAAATGTGACTGCCTCCCCTGCTGCCGGGATCGATCCGAAAGAGCCTTTTGATGTATCGCCTTACGCGCATGCCGCTTTCGAATATTTTCTGCGCAACCCTATATGCCAGGATATGGCACGTAAATTTAAAATCGGCTTCTCATCAAGTGATGATGATACCGGGTTCGCTTATATACATGATGTGGGCTTGATCCCCAAAATGAAAGAAAATGGCGACAGAGGCTTCAGGG
This sequence comes from Bacteroidota bacterium, assembly GCA_048498695.1. Taxonomy (GTDB): domain Bacteria; phylum Bacteroidota; class Bacteroidia; order Sphingobacteriales; family Sphingobacteriaceae; genus Mucilaginibacter. The sequence continues at coordinate 42,598 of JBEHXM010000015.1, read as the reverse complement.
TAGTATTAGGTGGTGGTTTGGGCGCGCAGCCGTTTCTCGCAGTTCCTGTTGAGGAATTCCTGCCGGAAGATCAATTGATCCCTTACATCGAATCGGTGATCAGGGTATTTGACCGTCATGGCGAACGCTCTAACCGCAACAAAGCCCGCTTAAAGTATTTGATCCAAAAAATAGGTCTGGACGAAGTATTACGCCTGGCCCGCGAAGAAAGAGTGGCCAATAAAGTAAAAACTTATCCTATTAACCGTGATACGATAGCCCTCCCCTCTATTCCGGAGGCGGCATCCTATCCAGAGGTTGAGATAACTAACCCTTTGCGTTATGAACAATGGCTGATAACCAACACATTTGAACAAAAGCAAAAAGGTTTTTATGGGGTGTATATTAAGGTGCCTGTAGGCGATATTCCAACCGAGGTTGCCCGTAAGTTAGTTGCTGCTATCAGTCCTTACGCAGCTGATGAAGTTCGTGTTACTCAGAACCAGGGCTTGCTATTAAAATTTGTCCGTAAAGAAGCTTTGCCTGCTTTATATAATGCATTAACCGAATTGGATATGTCGACACCCGGCTTTGACAGTGTGGCCGATGTAACCACTTGCCCTGGTACTGATACCTGCAATTTGGGTATATCCAACAGTATGACTTTAGCAAGGGTGCTGGAAGATTTGATCTTCAAAGAATATGAAGATCTTGTAATTAATCGTGATATCAAGATAAAGATCAGCGGATGTATGAATTCATGCGGACAGCATGGTATTGCCCATATAGGTTTTCATGGCAGTTCGCTCAAAGCAGGCCTCAAGGTATTACCATCAGTACAGGTATTGCTGGGTGGTGGTACAGTAGGTAATGGCGAAGGCCGCGCCGCTGAGAAAGTGATCAAAGTTCCAAGCAAAAGAGCTACAGGTGTATTAAGAGCCGTGTTAGATGACTACAAGGAAAATTCTATTCCTGATGAGCTTTTCAATAACTACTATGACAGACAGGGTAAAGATTATTTTTACCAGCTGCTAAAACCGCTTGCTGATCTCACTACCCTTGCCCCTGAAGAATTTGTTGACTGGGGTCATGAGGAAACTTATGCAACCGCTATTGGTATCGGCGAGTGTGCGGGTGTGGTTATTGACCTGGTAGCGACATTACTTTATGAAGTTGATGAGAAATTTGGATGGGCTGATGAATCATTTAATAATGGTGCGTGGGCTGATGCTATATATCATACTTATAACTCACTTATCAGTGCGGCTAAAGCTCTGTTACTGGATAAAAATGTGAAGAGCAGTACACAAGCAGCTATCATGCGCGATTTTGATGCGCAATATATTGATACTGCAGAATTTAACCTGGGTGGAAGCTTTAGTGATATGGTATTAGAAATAAACAAACACGAACCTTCTGAAGAATTTGCAAAAACCTATATGGAAACTACAGCAAAGTTTTTAGGACTGGTTAAAGCAAAAAGAGAAGAATTGGTACAATCATGAAAGATATTATAATAAAAAAAGCAGTTAAAGAACCACGTATTACATTAGTAGGCGCCGGCCCCGGTGACGCTGATTTGATCACTATAAAAGGCATCAAGGCACTTAAAACTGCCGATGTGGTACTTTATGATGCATTGGTAAATGAAGAACTATTAGAATTTGCGCCTGAACATGCCACAAAGGTTTATGTGGGCAAACGTTCCGGTGATCATTCTCACTCACAGGAGTCTATCAATAAATTAATGGTTGATTATGCTTTGAATTATGGCCATGTGGTAAGACTAAAAGGCGGCGATCCGTTTGTTTTTGGTCGTGGCTATGAAGAATTAGATCATGCAGCATCATACAGTATTCCTGCTGAAATTATCCCTGGTATTTCCAGCTCAATCGGTGTTCCCGGATTGCAGCAGATACCGGTTACCCATCGCGGCTTAAGCGAAAGTTTTTGGGTAGTTACAGGTACAACTACTGACGGAAAAGTATCTGCCGATCTTTACCAGGCAGCAAAAACAAGAGCCACTATAGTAGTGCTGATGGGCATCCATAAGTTAGCCGAGATCACTGAGATATTTAAGAAAGAGGGTAAAGGCAAAATGCCGGTTGCAGTAATTCAAAGTGGAACAACTAAGAACGAAAAGGTTGCAATTGGCATAATCGATACTATAGTTGAGGTTGTTGAAGAGAGCAAAATATCATCACCCGCCCTGATCGTGATTGGTGAGGTGGTGTCCTTACACCCAAAATTTCAACCTATCAGAGAATTTTATGACATCCTTGCCCAGGAATAACGGTTTAAGTACAATTCAGTACGAACAAACGGAAGGCAATCAATTGTTTCCCGTTTTTTTAAAGCTGAACGACTTGCATACGGTACTGATCGGTGCGGGGAACGTTGGTTTGGAAAAGCTGACCGCGATCCTCAATAACAGCCCTTTTGCGAAGATAACCGTTATTGCCAAAGAGTTCCTGCCCGAAGTACATACGCTAACCGCGTCATATGAAGGCGTAACAGTGATACAAAAGACTTTTGCAGATACCGATCTGGATAATGCAGATATCGTAGTGGCAGCTACAAATGATAGTGAGTTAAATACCTATATAAGGGAGTCGGCACATGAGCGTAAGCTTTTTGTTAACGTTGCTGATAAACCCGCTCTTTGTGATTTTTATTTAGGATCGATCGTACAAAAGGGCGATCTGAAGGTAGCCATATCAACCAATGGCAAATCGCCTACAGTAGCCAAGCGGTTAAAAGAGGTCCTGAATGAAGGGATACCTGATGAACTGGATATTACTTTACAGCAAATGAGCGAGTTAAGAAATTCCCTTACAGGCGATTTCGCCTATAAGGTTAAAACATTGAACGAAGTAACCGCGGTACTGGTCGACAAAAAGCCTGTTCCCAATAAAAACCTGATATGGCTGCTTTGGGGTGCATTGGTACTATCTATCGGTATTACTTTTTTTGCTTTATGGAGCAAAGAGCCTGAATTTAAAGCCTATGTAGAAGGCATCAACCCGGTATTTTATTACTTTTTGGGTGCGGGCTTTGTATTCGCCATGATAGATGGCGCCATAGGAATGTCTTACGGCGTTACTTCGACTACGTTCTCTTTAACGATGGGCTTTACCCCTGCTGTAGCCAGTATGGGCGTTCACTTGTCTGAAGTGATGAGTAACGGTATTGCCGGGTGGATGCACTATCGTATGGGTAATATTAACTGGAAACTATTTAAAATGCTGGTGGGCTGGGGTATTCTTGGTGCTTTCATGGGCGCATTTATATTGTCCTCACTGGAAGAATACAGTAAATATACCAAGCCTGTCATATCCATCTATACCTTGATACTTGGCATAGTTATTTTGAGAAAAGCATTCCAGGTAAAACGGAAACGTACCGGTGGTAAAATAAAAAAGATCAACTTATTGGGCTTTGGCGGAGGTTTTATTGATGCTGTTGGCGGTGGTGGCTGGGGTTCAATTGTATTGTCAAGTTTGATTGCCGGTGGCCGTCATCCACGATTTTCATTAGGCACCGTAAAACTTTCAAGATTTTTTGTGGCAATTGTAAGTTCCACAACTTTCATTATCATGCTGATGCGGCATGGTACTCATTGGGAAGCAGTTGCCGGGTTGGTGATAGGCAGTGCAATGGCATCGCCCATAGCAGCTAAGATATCAAACAAACTATCAGCCAAGACATTGATGGTGGCTGTCGGTATTATCGTAATGATTGTTAGCGTGAATAGCCTTATTAAATTCATTATTAAATTGTAAAATGACTTCGCTAGAAAATATAAAACGGCAAACTGAAGGACTTGAGCCTGTAGAAGCATTAGCTTTTCTGGCGGATCAATTTCCAGGTGAGATCGTATTTTCAACCAGTTTTGGATGGGAAGACCAGGTGATCACTCACATGATCTTTACTAATGACCTGCCTATCAAGATATTTACGCTTGAGACCGGTCGTCTTTTTCCTGAAACTTATTATGTATGGAACCGTACTATGGAGATGTACGGAAAGCCGATTCACGCCTACTATCCAAACAACGAACTGCTGGAGCAAATGGTAAATACCAAAGGCCCGAGCAGTTTTTATGAGTCGGTGGAAAACAGGAAAGAATGTTGCGGAATTCGTAAGGTTGAGCCATTAAGGCGCGCCCTTGCAGGCAACAAGTGCTGGATAACAGGCATACGTGCCGAGCAATCGCCCGACCGCCAGTTTATGGATAACATTGAATGGGATGAGCAAAATAATTTGATTAAATTTCACTCGATTTATAGCTGGACCCTTGATCAGGTAAAATCATACATCAGGGAGAATAATATTCCATATAATACATTGCACGACAAGGGTTTCCCAAGCATTGGCTGCGCGCCCTGCACACGGGCAGTACAGCCGGGAGAAGATTTCAGGGCCGGCCGTTGGTGGTGGGAAGACCAGTCAAAAAAGGAATGTGGATTGCATGTGCATAATGACTGAATTAGTGATTTTATGAATTCAATAATTCATAATTAAGATTAAAAACAATATTGTAAACTGAATCAATCAATAATTCAGTAAATCAATAATTCTATAATTAATAAAGAATGAGTAGTAAACAGCAGTTGGATTATTTAGATGAATTAGAGGCGGAAGCCATTTACATTTTGCGGGAGGTAGCCGGGCAATTTGAAAAACCTGCCCTGTTGTTTTCGGGCGGCAAGGATTCTATTACCCTTGTACATTTGGCCGAAAAGGCATTTCGCCCCGGAAAATTCCCGTTCCCGTTGGTACATATTGATACCGGTCACAATTTTGAAGAAACTATTGCCTATCGAGACAAGATGATCAATCGTATTGGCGAAAGATTGATCGTAGGATATGTTCAGGATGATATTGACCAGGGCAAGGCGGTAGAACAAAAAGGAAAAAATGCCAGCCGCAACCAGTTGCAAACAGTTACCCTGCTCAACACCATAGCCAAGCACCAGTTTGATGCATGCATCGGTGGCGCCCGCCGTGATGAGGAAAAGGCCCGCGCCAAAGAGCGTATCTTTTCGGTGCGTGATGAATTTGGCCAATGGGACCCTAAACGCCAGCGCCCGGAACTATGGAACCTGTATAACGGTAAGATACACAAAGGCGAAAACGTAAGAGTTTTCCCGATAAGCAATTGGACCGAACTGGATGTATGGAACTATATCCGCCGCGAAAAGATCGAGTTGCCAACTATCTACTTTGCACATCAGCGTGATGTGATTACCCGTAATGGACAATTGATGACAGCATCACCATTCCTGAATATGGATAAGGACGATGTGGTTGAACGCCGTAATGTGCGTTTCCGCACGGTTGGCGATATGACCTGTACTGCTGCAGTAGAATCTTATGCTTTTGAAATAGACGATATAATAAACGAAATAAGCGCCTCCAGGGTAAGTGAACGCGGTGCACGTATGGATGATAAAGTGAGCGAAGCCGCAATGGAAGACCGTAAGAAAGGAGGATATTTCTAATTTCAGATAATCAATTAAAGGATAAAACTAAATCCGAAATAGAAAATCCGAAATCCGAAATCAAGTAATATGAATATACTTAAATTTTTAACTGCCGGTAGTGTTGACGATGGCAAGAGTACTCTTATAGGACGTTTGCTTTATGATAGCGGCGCCATCCTGGTTGACCAGTTGGAGGCCCTGCTGGCTTCGAACCGTAAAAATGATGACGGCAGTATCGACCTGGCTATCCTTACTGACGGACTTAAAGCGGAACGCGAACAAGGCATCACTATTGACGTTGCCTACAAATATTTCCAGACCGACAAGCGTAAATTTATTATTGCCGATACACCAGGACATATTCAATATACCCGTAACATGGTTACCGGTGCGTCGAACGCCGGCCTGGCTATTATCCTTATAGATGCACGTAAAGGTGTGATCGAGCAAACCATCCGTCACTCCTTTTTGGTGTCGTTATTGGGCTTGCCACAGGTGGTGGTCTGTATCAATAAAATGGATATGGTTGATTACAGCCAGCAGGTTTATGAAAAAATTGTTGAAGATTATAAAGTACTTGCCGGAAAAGTTGGGCTGAATAATGTGGCTTACATTCCTGTGAGTGCGCTTAAAGGTGATAATATTGTTCACCCGTCAGCAAATATGAACTGGTTTAATGGCAGCAGTCTGTTACCCTACCTGGAAACAGTTGAGATTCCGACGGATAACAGAAGTGATCATGCCCGTCTCCCGGTACAGTGGATTATTCGTCCGCAAACTGAGGAATTACATGATTATCGTGGTTATGCAGGCCGAGTATCAAGCGGTTCATTCCGGGTAAATGATAAGATAACTGTGCTGCCATCAGGATTCAACTCTACCATCAGTAAAATAGAACTACTGGATGATGAACCTGAAGTAGCACTTGCCGGAATGTCGGTAACTGTGCACCTGGAAGATGAAATTGATATCAGCAGGGGTGATATATTAGTGAATGCACACAACCAGCCGGAAATTTCAAAACAGATAGAAGCCGATCTGTGCTGGATGGATACCAAAGCATTGGATACCACGCATACTTACCTACTGCAGCATAACAGCAAGGTAACACGCTGCCGCATACAGGAAATATTATACAAAGTAAATATCAATACGCTGGAGAAGGTTGTTGATGAAGATTTTAAGCTGAATGACATCGGACGCATCATTGTTAAAACTGCTGATCCGTTGGCTTATGACCTTTATCAGAACAACAAAGCAAACGGCGGTGCAATCCTGATCGATAGCCGTACTAACGTAACCGTTGGTGCCTTGATGTTCAGGGCGAATGCTGAATGAGACCAATTATCAATCTGAATTTATATTAATCAATTAAAAAAGGCTCCAAATTTTGGGGCCTTTCTGATTTATTGCAACATTCATGTTACAATAATGTAATTACAACAATTACCGTCAACTTTGCACCAGGATCACCTGATTGTAATGCAACGAATTATCCAGTTCAAGTTTATTTTTACGTTAGCTGCCTTATTATTCGTTGCCAAGCCATTTTTTGGTTTTGAGGTGATCAACCACCAATTAAAACCTGTGCATCAGCACAGCATCCTGGTTAAAAGCTTCACCAAACGTATGCCCGAAAGCATTGCGGAAGCTGATGCCAATGCAAAGCAAATACATGAGCTGCTTGCTAATCCTTTCGCAATATTATTCCCGACCATCTGCTGCCTGCTGCTCACTTTATTCCCTGTAGCATTTAAAAACAGTATTAAAATAACCGGCAAGGTTTTATCTGATATTCTTTATACACTTCTGCCGCCACCACATTCCTACCTGTTGGCCGGCAAACTCATTATTTGATTTTTTTATTTCCGCACCTGCGGTAATTAATTGATACCCCCGCGCATGTCGTTGCGGGCATCTTTTCTTCTATTCCACCATATCAAATAACGATCTATAAAATGTTAAGTTTTAATAAAAGCCTTTACACTATCCTGTTACTTCTGATTTCAGCAGCAGTAAAGGCACAGCAACCTGTCACATTAAAACAGTTGTTAAACCAGGTAAATAAAAATGCTCCTGTTTTAATAACTGATTCATCGGCCATACAGATCAGACAGGCGCAGGCAGCCGAAACGCGTAATAACTGGTTGCCCAATTTAAAATTGAATTACCAGGCAGACATCGGTACCAGTAACAATGTTACCGGGCCCTACTTTGGTTTTGGTATCATTCCTTCAAGCTCAGGCGGTATCCATGCAACCAATGTGACCTCCGCCCTCTCTGCAAATCTTGGCATAGCTGCATTTGACTGGGAGCTTTACAATTTCGGCTCTTATGGTGCGCAGAATAAGGTAGCGCAATCCAATATTCGTGTGGAGCAAAGCAACTTCGCGCAATCAAAGTACCAGTTACAGGCTTATACCATCAGCGGTTATCTGCGTTTATTAAGCTTGCAGGATTATGTTACTATTCAATCCCGCAACATACAGCGCGACAAGGAGATATTACGCTCCATCAGTTCACTCACCAAAAGTGGTGTCCGGCCTGGAGTGGATACCAGCATTGCTAATGCCGAATTATCGAAAGCCCGGCTAACCTATATCGAACTGAATAACCAGGTAAAACAGTTGCAGTTAAAGCTTTCGGCTATTAGTGGTTTGCCTTATCAGAATATTGTAGCCGATACAACAATTGAATTGCAACTGATAGACTTACCTGTACAGCAATTTGCTACCGATACAGCAAATCATCCGCTTATTAATTATTATCAATCTGTTTACCAAAACAGTAAGGAGCGCGAAGGGCTTGTAAAAAAACAGTATAACCCAAAAATACTGCTGGAGGCCGCAGCCTGGAGCCGGGGGTCGAGTATTGACCCGCAAGGAAACTATAACAGTTTATCATCAGGCTGGGGATTCGACCGGAATAACTACCTGGTTGGCCTGGGCATTTCTTATAATCTTTTTGACCTGCGCCGCAGGCATTTGAAATTAAGTACCCAGAAAACTGAAACCGATTATGCCCGTAATAAACTGGAAGAAGAAAAGAATGCTTTGGCTGCAAGTGCCAGCCAGGCAAATGCTGAAATGGAAACGGCAAGGCTGCGTTTGCAGGAAATACCTCATCAACTAAAGGCAGCAAACGATGGCTACCGGCAAAAACTATCGCTTTATAAAAGCGGGTTGACCGACATCATTGAACTAAATGCAGCCCTAAGCATCCTTTACCGTGCCGAAACTGATTATGCACAGGCTAAGTATGATTATAATAACGCCCTTTTTGGCCAGGCGGTAACCCAAAACCAGGTAGGCACAATTTTAAACCTCTTAAAATAATTTAACTATGTCAATGGTCACATCTGCACTGAAAAGGCCTATCACTACGGTGGTTATTACAGCAAGCCTTTTAATATTTGCAGTGCTCAGTGCAATCAATATCCCGATAGATATCTTCCCAAGGCTAAACCTGCCTACTATTTATGTTATTGAATCTTATGGGGGCATGTCCCCACAACAAATGGAAGGGTTTTTTTCTACCCGTTTACAGGATCAGTTTTTATATGTGAACGGATTAAGAAATATCAGCAGTAAAAATATACAGGGCCTTACGCTTATCAAGCTATCATTTTACGAGAGTACCGATATGGCCGAAGCCTCTGCCGAGGTTGCATTACAGGTAAACCGGGCTATGAAGTTTTTCCCGCCGGGCGCCTTACCACCACAGGTAATTCGTTTTGATGCATCTTCACTTCCTGTTGGTCAGTTGGTTTTTTCAGCAAAGGGACGCAGTCTGAAAGAAACTTATGACCTGGCAGCCCATATTATCCGGCCGCTTTTTGCAACCATACCCGGCTTATCAGCCCCTCCTCCATTTGGTTCTAATTCCCGGTCAATTACCGTTAGTGTAGATCCAAACAAACTGCGCAGCTATAATCTGACCGCTGATGAAGTAGTTGAGGCATTGGCCAAGTTCAATGCCATGTCGCCATCGGGTAATCTTCGTCTTAATAACATCATGTTTACTACCACCATTAATACATTGGTACAAAAACCTGAGGAATTTGGCGATATCCCGATAAAGACTAAAAACGGGGTACCTGTTTTTGTAAAAGATGTTGCCAGGGTAGAAGATGCCGCCGATGTAACAGTAGATTATGCGCTTGTAAATGGCAAACGTTCGGTATACATTCCGGTAGTAAAAACAGCTGATGCCTCTACCTGGTCTGTAGTGCAGGACTTAAAAAAGAAACTGCCCGAAATGCAAAGCCTGTTACCGGCTGATGTTAAAATATCTTATGAGTTTGACCAGTCTGTCTTTGTTTCCAATGCGGTAAAAAGCTTAATGACCGAAGGTGGTTTAGGAGCCTTGCTGACCGGCTTAATGGTTTTACTCTTCCTTCGTGATCTGCGAAGCAGCCTCATTGTGGTAATAACCATCCCGGTTTCCATCATAATCGGGGTATTGCTGCTCAGTTTATGCGGGCAAACCATTAATATTATGACATTGAGCGGTTTGGCACTGGCAATAGGCATTTTGGTCGACCAGGCGACCGTAACCATCGAAAACATTCACCAGCACCTGGAGATGGGAAAATCCAAACGGCTGGCGATCTATGATGCCTGCGAAGAAATATCATTCCCCTTATTGCTTATCCTGTTATGTATCCTGGCGGTATTCGCACCATCCTTCCTGATGAACGGTGTACCCAAAGCCATGTTTTTGCCGCTTTCATTATCAATTGGTTTAACCATGATCGTTTCTTATTTGCTGGCACAAACACTTGTACCAATATTGAGTAACTGGATGATAAAAGCGGAACGTTACCAGCATTATCATCATGGAGAAATACATGCACACGCCGGTGAAGCATTGGACAAATCTGAAGAAAAACAGGTAAAAGCTCACTTAAAAAATGAGATAAAAGAGCCTGAAAAAAATGACTTTTTTGAAAAAGTTAAGCTTCGCTTCATTACTATCCTTGAAAAGCTGATGCCGAATAAACGGATCATAGTCCCGGTTTACCTGGTAGTGATCATTGCCCTGGCTGGGATTTGTTTTGTGGTGATTGGCAAGGACATGATGCCAAAACTCAATAACGGCCAGTTGCAGATACGCATAAAAGAGCCCGATGGTACACGACTGGAGAGAACTGAAGAGGCTCTAAAACAAGTATTAAAGGTCATAGACAAAACAGTTGATGGACATGTGTCCGTTACGTCTGCTTATGTGGGGTTGGTACCCAGCAGTTATGGTACAAGCAATCTCTATATTTTCAATACCGGTACAAACGAGGCCGTATTGCAGGTAGAGTTAGATCAAAGCTATAAAATGAATTTGGACGAACTGAAGGATGCGCTACGTAAGAATATAGCTTACGCTTTACCTGATCTACGGATAACTTTTGAGCCAATAGATATGACCGAAAAGATCATGAGCCAGGGCGCATCAACTCCGATTGAGGTCAGGATTGCTGGAAAGGATATGCCGCAGATAGAAAATTATGCCAATAAACTCGTCAGCAAACTAAAACAGGTTAGTTACCTGCGCGATGTACAAATTGCGCAGCCACTTAAAATGCCGGTAATAGCAGTAACACTCGACAGGCTTAAAGTAGCTCAGTTTGGATTAAATGTAACAGATATAGGCCGCTCTGTTACCGCAAGTACCTCATCCAGTCGTTTTACAGAGAAAAATCAATGGCTGGATGAAAAGTCTGCTTATACCTACCAGGTACAGGTGCAGATCCCCGAATATGTAATGAATACAATGGATGAACTGAAGGAGATTCCTTTACTAAAAGGAAGAAGCACCCCTACCCTGGCCGATGTAGCTGATTTTAAGGTTGTTTATGAACCGGGCGAATATGACCGTACAGGTCCGCGCCGTTTTTTAACAGTTAGTGCCAATATTCATAAAATGGACCTTGGCACAGCTACCAGCGATGTGCGAAAAGCCTTAGCATCGTTAGGAAAGCCATCTGCAGGCCTGGTTCCCGAAATGAAGGGGATGTCTAACTTGTTAACAGATACCTTAAGCAGTTTGCAAAATGGGTTGATGTTTGCCATCCTGGTCATCTTTTTACTGCTGGCCGCTAATTATCAGTCTTTTAAATTGTCATTGACCGTATTATCAACCATACCCGCGGTAATATTAGGTTCTTTAACGGCTTTGCTGCTCACGGGTTCTACATTAAACCTGCAATCGTACATGGGGATGATCATGAGCACGGGGGTATCTGTAGCAAACGCCATCCTGATTGTTACTAACGGTGAAAGCTTGCGGTTAGAATACAGGAATTCTACCAAAGCCGCTGTTACAAGCGCCTCTATCAGGTTAAGGCCGATCCTGATGACCAGTTTTGCGATGATGGCCGGAATGATACCTATGGCTTCGGGCATGGGCGAGGCCGGCGAACAGACTGCGCCACTTGGCAGGGCCGTTATCGGTGGGTTATTTGCATCTACCCTGGCGGCTTTATTTATACTTCCGCTGGTATTTGCATGGATACAGGAAAAAACCACCTACAAATCGCCGGAACTAATGCCGGAAAAATCAACAGAAATTCAACCTTTAAATGCATAATAAAAATCATGAAATATAAATTCATATCATTGATCGCTGTCGCTGGTTTATTTGCAGCCTGTACGGGTAATCAAAAACCTGTGGATATTACCGGGCAGCAAAAACAAGGCGGTAAAAAATACGAAACAGGTAAAATAAGCGAAAAAGCCTTATCGAGCTATGTGCGCCTTCCGGGTCAGCTGATGCCCTTTAACGAAGTTAACCTGTTCCCAAAAGTAAATGGTTTTGTGAAACAGATATTCGTAGACCGCGGCTCCGTTGTAAAAAAAGGGCAGTTATTGGTCACTCTTGAAGCTCCTGAAATGGAATCACAGTTACAGGCTGCCAACTCCCGCTTTTTACAGGCGCAGGAAAATGCCATAGCCAGTAAGGAAAAATATCAGCGTTTACAGGAAGCGGCTAAAGAGCCAGGTTCAGTATCCCCTCTTGATATCGATAATGCGCTTTCAAGAATGAAAGCAGATGCCGCCATGGCCAGTTCTGAGCGTTCAAATGTTGCATCAGTAAAAACTATGCAGGGATATTTGAACATTTATGCCCCTTTTGATGGGATGATCGTTCAGCGGAATATTTCGCCGGGTGCGTTAGTTTCTCCGGGCAAAGCAACTGACCAGCCAATGCTGGTGCTACAAGCCATAAAAAAAATGAGACTGGTAGTAGATATTCCTGAAGATTATGTGGATAAGGTCGACCTGGATAAGAAAGTATCTTTTGTATTTAATGCCATGCCCGGACAGGAACAAACCGCAAAGATCAGTCGGTCTGCAAACACTTTAGGCAGTATGCGGCAGGAAGCCATTGAAATTGATGTGCTGAATAAGAATGACCAATTTAAGCCCGGTATGTATGCCGAAGTAAAAATACCTATGCTGTCCGGCGCGAAATCCCTATTGGTGCCAAAATCGGCTATCATCCGGTCCACCGAACGGGAATATGTGATCACATTGCAAAATGGCAAGGCTAATCTGGTGGATGTTAAGGAAGGATTAGCTGGCCGCGACTCCATTGAAGTATTCGGCAATCTCAAAGTTAATGACCCTATTTTGGTCAATGCAAACGATGAAATAAGACAGGGTGATGAAGTAAAATAGCCTTTTATCTCATGATTTTAAAGCTGGTAGTTTAAATATTACCGGCTTTTTTGTGTTGCAAATTTCTTTATATAATCAAATTATTGATCTGTAAATCAATATATTAAAATATTTATGTAAAATATTTTTGATTTTTTGATTTAATACTTTCTATATTTACACTACTAAATCAGTAGACAATATAGAGTATACATAAATAATAGTTTAAATAGATAAATAAAATTTACGATTCAATCTAACACTTTCAACTCAAACCCAAAACAATGAAACTACTTTACCTAAAAAGATCTTTGCTTATCCTGACCATACTATTCTCTGCAGTGGTATCGAAAGCACAGTCGAATGACGAACTACTTAACTTACTGATCAAGAAGAATGTCCTGAACCAGCAGGAAGCCGACTCACTACGATCAGACCTTGCCCTTAAGGAACAGGCAAAACGTGACAAGGACAAGGCAAATCAGCACAATATCAGCATTGGCAGCAAGGCCCTACAAATTAGCGGTTTAGTACAGGCCCGTTACCAGGGCTTTGAACAAAGCATTACTAACAATGCATTCGATTTGCACCGCGCCCGTTTAGATGCAAAAGGTAACATTACCGATCAGTGGTCATACGAAGTGTATACCGAGTTTGCCGCTTCAACTAAACTGATAGATGCCTACACTGCCTATAAATTTAATGATTACCTCAAATTTACAGTCGGCCAGTTTAAGCTTCCGTTTTCAAATGAGAGTCTTGTATCGGATAGCCAGTTAGAATTTATTGACCGTTCGCAAGGCGTTGAAGCACTGGTGAGCAGGTCAAAGGATGTTATTGGCAATTCTAATGGCCGGGATATAGGCGCCATGATCAGCGGCAGTTTTGCTAAAGTGAATGACCTATACCTGTTTGATTACGCATTAGGTGTGTTTAACGGTTCAGGCTATAACGTAACTACCGATAACAATAATCACAAAGATTTTTCAGGACGTTTAGGTATCCACCCTATCAAGAACCTTGATTTTGGTGCAAGCCTTTACCGTGGTCAGGGCATTCCATTGGCCACTGCAACGGCTCCGAACCCGGTTAGCCAGGCACGTAACCGTTATGGTTTTGATGGCAGATATGTTATTGGGGCTTTATCCCTTACTGCTGAATATATCCACGGTACCGATGCAGCTATCCAAAGGGAAGGCTGGTTTGCCCAGGCAGGATATTACATAATACCACAAATACAATTGGTAGCTAAATACGATAGCTATGATCCTAACAAGGCCAAGACCTTAGATCGCTCAAACGTATATACGGGTGGGGTAAACTTTGTATTCAACAAATGGACAAAGCTGGCCGTGGACTACCTCGACAAGCGTGAACAAACTGCTACACAGCTTAAAAACAATGTTTTTGAAGCACAATTACAGATTGCATTTTAATTGCCAAAACAACAGAACATGAAAAAGATATTATTACGCCAGCAAACTATTCTTTCTATCATCGCGGTGATCGGTATAGTTACTATCCTGTCATCATTTAAGAGACATGAGGCCAAACCGGTGGCTGATGACCTGAAAGGCACTATCAACATATCAGGCGCTTTTGCCCTCTACCCTATTACCGTTAAATGGGCGCAGGAATTTAAAAAGATCCATCCGAATGTGGTGTTCAATATCTCGGCAGGCGGCGCAGGCAAAGGGATTACCGATGCACTTTCGGGCTTGGTAGATATCGGCCTGGCCTCAAGGGATATTAACCCTGCCGAAGTAAAAAAGGGAGCTTACACCATTTATGTAACTAAGGATGCGGTGATTCCCACCTTTAATACAGCTAATCCGAATGCGGCTGCATTATTGGCCAAGGGCGTAAAACGCAACCAGTTTCGGGATGTATTTGTAACCGGGAACATCAAAAACTGGAACCAGCTGGGCGGAAAAGTATCCGTACCGATCCACGTTTATACCCGCTCTGATGCAGCAGGTGCAGCTGAAACCTGGGCTAAGTACTTCGATAAAAAACAGGAAGACCTTTTAGGAGTAGCCGTGTATGGCGACCCGGGCCTGGCACAGGCAGTTAAGAAAGATGTTACTGCTATCGGTTTTAACAATATTGCTTACCTGTATGATTTGAAAACACGCAAACAGGTAGCAGGTGTACATGCGCTGCCAATAGATGTAAACGGTAATGGCAAGATAGATGCCGACGAGAATTTTTATGATACCGTTGATCATCTGACAGATGCTATTGGTACAGGTAAATACCCTTCGCCACCGGCACGTAACCTGGGCTTCTTGTTCAAAGGCAAGCCTACACGTCCTGAGCTGGTTGCCTTCGTCAAATTTGCTTTGTCTGAAGGACAGAAATATGTAGACGAGAATGGATATATAGCATTATCAAAACAAAAAATAGCTGAGGAATTAAAAAAAGTCAATTAGTTGATTGAGTGAAATGGTTGATTGAGTTAATTCAGTTCAAACCCAATCAACCTAATCTAACTCAATCAACTTAATCCAACCTAACCAACCTAAATGCAATTTCGCTTAATTAAAGATAAGATATACTCCAAACTGATGTTGGTATTCACCATCCTCACAGTTTCGATCGTATTTGTGATCGGAATCGGACTATATCTTAAATCCATCCCGGTACTTGAAAATTCATCATGGGGCACGCTGCTTACCTCGAGTGTATGGAAACCGCTTAAAGGTTTATTCGGTTTTTTCCCGTTTATTATGGGCACTTTATGGGTGACGGCAATCGCCATTATTATCGCACTGCCTCTTTGCCTGCTTTGTTCGTTCTATATTACAGAATATGCACCCGCGCGTATCCGGAAGATATTGGTTCCATTTGTCAACTTGTTATCGGGTATTCCCCCGGTAATTTTTGGTGTTTGGGGGGTGCTGTTTATTATCCCGCTGATACAAAATCATATCGCACCGCATTTTGTCGAGTTTTCTACAGGTTACAGCGTACTGGCAGGTGGTATCGTACTGGCGGTGATGATCTTTCCACTCATCGTAAGCATTGTTTGCGAGGTATTAAACACCATTCCAAAGGAACTGAAAGAAGCATCCCTATCATTAGGAGCTACCAAATGGGAAACCATTAAAAAAATATCGATGCGCAAAGCAAGGGCGGGTATCCTGGCTGCTACTGTATTGGCTATCTCCCGTGCTTTTGGCGAAACCATAGCCGTACTCATGGTTTGCGGGAACAACGCAGTAGTACCCCATTCGGCTTTTGATCCGGGTTATCCGCTGCCGGCACTCATCGCCAATAACTATGGCGAGATGCTATCCATACCCATGTATGATTCGGCGCTGATGTTCGCGGCGTTACTGCTGTTCATCATTATACTTTTATTTAACATCATATCACGGGTGATACTGGCCCGTTTGGAAAGGAAACTGGCAGCATGATCAGGCGTAAATTAGAAGAGAATTTTTTCAGGGTGCTGATGGTTCTGGCTACCGTAATTGTAGCAGGCAGCTTTTTCCTGATCGTCGGCACCATATTTTATAAAGGCGTTCCCTTTATGAATTGGGACATGATCACCAAAATACCCGGCGGCGGTTTCTATATCGGTAAGGAAGGCGGTGTTTTAAATGCCATCGTAGGCTCGTTATATGTTGCAGGCGGGGCTACTATTTTGGGCCTGCTCATCAGCATACCGGTTGCAATTTTCATCAATATGTACCTGGATGGTAAAAACTTTGTAGCCAATATATTACGTATCGCTTTTGATGTATTGTTCGGTATCCCATCCATAGTTTATGGTGCATTTGGTTTCCTCATCATGGTTTATTTTGGCATCAAGGCTTCTTTACTGGGTGGCATAGTAGCTGTTACGCTGCTTGTAATCCCTATCCTGGTGCGTACGCTTGATGAGGTGATCATCACTGTACCCAAAGAGCTGCGTGACGCTTCATTAGCCCTCGGTGCTACACGTTGGGAAATGTCCAAAGTAGTATTGCGCCAGATCAGGCCGGGCATCTTTACCGCCATCCTGTTATCATTCGGCCGCGCTATCGGCGATGTGGCCTCTGTGCTGTTCACCGCGGGCTTTAGTGACAATATCCCAACATCTTTACATCAGCCGGCGGCTACTTTGCCATTGGCCATATTTTTCCAGTTAGGCAGCCCGGTCGAAGAAGTTCAGGGCCGAGCTTATGCATCAGCCTTAATATTAACCATCGTAGTGCTTATCATCACCGTTCTGTCGTCGGTATTGGCCAAGCGGTTCTCAAAAAACAAAATTCAATAGCATGACAAATAATCCACATATCAGTGTACAGCATTTAAATGTCAGGATCGGCGATCATGATATTCTGAAAGATATTACCATCAACATACCCAACAAAAAGGTGATCTCAATTATCGGCCCTTCAGGCTGCGGTAAAACTACCTTACTCAAATCATTCAACCGTTTACTGGATGATACCGCCGACGTAAAAATTACAGGAAAGGTATTGGTTGATGGCGAAAACATTTATGATCCCAATGTAGAAGTAACCCACATCCGCAAAAAGATGGGATTGTTATCGCAGCGTCCCTATCCCCTGCCGATTTCGATTTATGACAATGTGGTTTAGTGCCCACGTTTGCATAACGGCTTTAAAAAGGTGGAGCTGGATGAAATTGTAGAAACACAACTAAAAGCTACCGGTTTGTGGAACGAAGTGAAAGACCGCCTGAACGCTCCGGCCACCCGTTTATCCATCGGTCAGCAGCAGCGCCTTTGCCTGGCGCGCGGTTTGGCTGTGGAGCCTGAAATTATTTTGGGTGATGAGTCTACTTCCGCCCTTGACCCGGTTTCGACTGCCATTATCGAAGACCTGTTTATTAAACTGAAAGAAAAATACACCATCGTACTGGTAACCCACATTCTGCGCCAGGCCAGACGTGTATCAGACTATATCATCTTTGTTTACATGGGAAAGATCATTGAGTTCGGACCGACCGAAGAGTTGCTGCTTAATCCAAAAGAAGAGCTGACGAAAGAATATGTGAAGGGATTTATCAGCTAAGGCTTTTCTTTCTTGTCTTCGAGACACACCAATGTCATTCAATATTTAATACTCCTAATTGCCTACCTTTTAACTATATTTTAGTAATATTGAGGCTTGAATTTTACAGCTGATGGCCTTTAATTATCACCGCATCGTTATCAAGATCGGTTCAAATGTATTTACACAGCCTGATGGCCTGCCCGATCATCAGCGCATCGGTCATTTGGTAGCACAAATTGCTGAGATAAAAAAGTCGGGAAGAGAAGTGATACTTGTTTCATCAGGCGCCGTAGCGTCAGGCCGCAGCATGATCACGATATCAGAAAAATCGGATGCCGTGGCAGCGAGGCAATTGCTGGCATCTATCGGCCAGGTAAAACTCATCAACACCTATTCCAGTCTTTTTGGGCAATATGATATGCTTTGCTCGCAGGTGCTGGTTACCAAAGAGGATTTCAGGGACAGGCTGCACTACCTTAATATGCGTAACTGCCTCGAGATATTATTACAGCACCACGTAATACCTGTAGTAAATGAGAATGACGTTGTTTCGGTTACAGAGCTCATGTTCACTGATAATGATGAACTGGCCGGCCTGATTGCCTCCATGCTGAATGCCCAGGCGCTGATCGTGCTGACCAATGTGGACGGCATTTATGATGGCGACCCAAAATTACCCGGCTCAAAAGTGATCGAACAAATGGATGGTGCCGCGCTGGATGTTTCTTCATTCGTTACCTCCGGCAAGTCGCAATTTGGTCGTGGCGGCATGATCACTAAATCGACCATGTCACAAAAAGTGGCACAACTGGGCATCCCGGTTCACATTGCTAATGGTACTAAGGATAATATACTTACGAATGTACTGGCTGACAAGGTGGTGCACACCCGTTTTGCTGCCGATAAAAGTAAATCGGGCAAAAAGAAATGGATAGCACATTCGGTACATAATGCTACCGGTGTGGTACAGGTGAACGAAGGCGCAAAGGCAGCACTTACGTCAAGCAAGGCAACCAGTTTGTTATTGGTAGGCGTAGTGAAAATTATGGCTGATTTTAATAAAGGCGAGATCATTAAACTGGTGGATGAGCAAGATAAACTAATAGGCCTGGGTATAGCCGAATACAGTGCCGAAAAAGCCAGGGAGAATATCGGACAGAAAAACCAGAAGCCGCTGGTACATTATGATTATCTTTATTTGCAGAGTTGAGAAATGGAATACAAAAAATATTTTGAGGATGCTTTAATTGCAGGTCGCGATATTATTGATGTCGCTGCGGATACCATTGTTGCCGTGCTGAATGACCTGGCAGCGGCAGCCGTCACACATACCGAAACCCTGTTAAAAGAAAATCAAAAGGACCTTGACCGGATGGACAAATCCGACCCGAAATATGATCGCCTGAAGTTGACCGCTGCCCGTATACAGGATATTGCTAATGATATGGTAAATGTGGCAAAGCTGCCTAACCCGCTGGGGCATATCCTTTCAGAACAAATCATGCCTAATGGGTTGGATATTAGAAAGATCAGTGTGCCATTGGGAATAGTCGGAGTTATTTACGAAGCCCGGCCAAATGTTACTTTTGACGTGTTCGCCCTATGCTTTAAAACCGGGAACGTAGCGGTATTAAAGGGCGGCAGCGATGCTGAATTTTCTAATAAAGCCATTATCAATATTATTCATGATGTGTTGGCCAAACATCACATTAACAAAAACGTGGCCATCCTTTTACCACCCGAACGGGAAGCTACCGAGGCTTTATTGAACGCAACTGGTTATATTGATGTACTGATACCGCGCGGCAGTCAGCAACTGATAGACCGTGTAAGGCAACAAAGCAAAGTACCGGTGATAGAGACAGGCGCAGGTATAGTCCATACCTATTTTGATGAAACTGCCGACCTGAATAAAGGCAGCGAGATTATTTCTAATGCCAAAACCCGCAGGGTAAGCGTTTGCAATGCACTGGATTGTTTGCTCATTCATTCTTCGCGCTTAAATGATCTGTCAAAATTAGCCAAACCACTTGCTGAAAACGAGGTGGAGATTTATGCGGACAAAGACGCTTATGCTAAACTGGACGGACATTATCCCACACAACTATTGCATAAGGCCCAACCGGAACATTTTGGAACGGAGTTCCTTTCGCTAAAAATGGCTATTAAAACTGTGAATAGTTTTACCGAAGCATTGGATCATATCGCTAATCATAGTTCCAAACACAGCGAAGCTATTATTACAGAAAATGCGGATAATGCTGATGCCTTTTTAAATAAGGTAGATGCCGCTGCTGTTTATGTGAATGCATCCACCGCATTTACTGACGGTGCCCAATTTGGATTAGGTGCCGAAATTGGCATCAGCACCCAAAAGCTGCACGCCCGCGGACCAATGGGCCTGCAGGAGCTTACCAGCTACAAGTGGCTGGTAACAGGTAACGGACAAGTCCGTAAGCCGTAGAAGTGTTGATTATTTTTGGAAATCAAAGCAAAAAGCCAACAATTTAACGGCTAATAGCGTATATAATGCCGGTTAACTTAAACTTTAAATGAGATCCGGGCCCCTTCGCATCGTTTTATTTTATATTGGTTTTGCCTTAATATGGATCGCATTGAGTGATCGCATACTTTTCCTGTTCCATAATACCTTTAATCCTGATGTTTATTTATGGCTCAATAGCGCCAAAGGCTTCTTTTTTGTGATCATTACCGGCTTTTTATTATATAAACTGATCATGATCGATAAGCATAAACTTGTTGAAAGTAACGATCAGCAACGCCGTTCGGATGACGAATTGAAAAGACTGGCCGGCATTGTGACCAGGGTAAACAATATGATCATTGTCACCGATGAGCACAACAAGATCACCTGGATAAACAAGGCTGTTGAAGATCATACAGGTTTCCTGCTGGGCGAGGTGACCGGAAAATCCCCGGCTGAATTCTTTATTGGCCCCGAAACAGATATGAGTGTGCTCAACTCGATCATCGAAAAGAAAAAAGCGCTGGAATTTTTTGTATCGGATATTGCCTGTCGTACCAAATATGGCGACCGCTTTTGGGTATACGGCGAATTTACACCACTGTTTGATGACAACCATAAGCACACAGGTTACATTGCCGTTTATAATGATATTACCTGGCGAAAGCAAAAAGAAGATGAGGTAACCCGCCAGAATGATAAGTTAAAAGAGGTAGCCTGGCTTAACTCGCACGAAGTACGCCGCCCGCTGGCAAACATTATGGGGCTGATCAACCTGATGAAATCTACATCCAACATGGATGAGAAAATGAAGATCCTGGAAAATATCAATAATTCGGCCAAAGCACTGGATAAAATTGTGCACGAGATCAATATAAAGGTACACGACGAAATAAATTCAGAACTGATGACTTCTTCTGAATAACATAAGGCAAATATCACCGTTATAGCACTTATAATTACGGGGTATATGCTGTCGACCGCTTACTTAAACTCATCAAACATCTGTTAGCCCAATGCGCGTAGTATTTAATTATTACAAGGTATTACTAAGCGTCAACATCCCTTTTTCATTCATTTTTGGTTTCCTTTTCGGTATCCCGGCTTTTGCAGTTACATTTTGCACATTTGGGTTATTAATATCAGCATTCTTTTTTGAGCTGTATTATAAACCACGCTACTACTTTTACTATAACAGGGGCTTCTCAAAGCGAAAACTGATCAGTTATTCATTCGCAATTAATCTTCTGCTGACCGCTGTTTTCATCATCATCTTAAATCTCCTGCATTTATGGAAAGCCTGATGGAGGTGGACAGCGTAATGGTGTCTTTTGACGACCGTAAAATACTGACAGATTGTTATATAAGATGCAAAACAGGCGATATCATAGGTATTTTAGGACGAAATGGCTGCGGTAAGTCATCCTTGTTAAAGATAATTTTCGGCACCTTGTTCACTTACAATAAGTTCATCAGGATCGATGGAGAAGTATACGATCAGCCTTATAAACATGGCAACCTGGTAGCCTATCTGCCCCAGCATGATTTTTTGCCAAAAAATATCTCTATACAAAAAATCATCAATATCTACATCCCGTCAAATTCCGGACGAAAAAAGATATCTGGTGATCTACGGTTAAAGCATCATCTTAAAAAAAGCATAGGAGAGCTATCGGGAGGTGAGTTGCGATACCTCGAGATTACGTTGCTCGTAAACCTCGATGTTAAATTTATTTTACTGGACGAGCCATTTTCTAAGGTAGAACCACTTTATAAAGAGACAATCATCAATTTGATCAAAGAGTATCGCCCCACTAAAGGTTTTATTATTACTGATCATGATTATCGAAACATCATTGCAGCAAGCGACCGGATAATTTTAATAACCGATGGTGTATGCAAACCAGTCACCAACCTGAATGAGCTGGAAAGCTGGAATTATGTACCTGCAGGAACTTTTAATTAATGCTCGCATTAATTCGGCATAATTTCAACTATTTGAGCTTCTATCTGTTTACATTTGACAGTTGAACAGTTATGGATATAGTTTCAGTCAACCCCACTAACGGTAAGCCGCTAAAAAAATACCATGCCCATACACCCAAACAGGTGGAGCAAAAGATAAACCAAACGCATAAAGCATGGCTCAGCTGGAGAGATACCGGCCATGCCGAACGGAGCCGTCTTTTGAACAGTATGGCAACAGTGCTGGAGAACCGCAAAAAGGAGTTTGCCATATTAATGGCGCAGGAAATGGGTAAACCCGTTAACCAGGGAGTTGCTGAGATAGAAAAATGTGCATCAGTTTGCCGGTATTATGCTGATAATGCTTCAAAATTTCTAAAAGATCAGCTGATAGAAACTGAGGCGTTTAAAAGCTTTGTCAGTTTTCAGCCTATCGGTGTTGTGCTGGCTATTATGCCCTGGAACTTTCCATTCTGGCAGGTATTTCGTTTCCTTGTCCCTGCTTTGGCTGCGGGCAATTGTGGCGTTTTAAAACATGCCTCCAATGTACCGGGCTGTGCGCTGGCTATTGAAGAAGTAGTACAGCAGGCAGGTTTCCCGGCAAATGTGTTTCAAACGTTGCTGGTTAATAATACTTTAGTTGAAAAGATCATTGAAAATCCATTGATACAAGCGGTGACTATTACCGGCAGCACTAACGCTGGCAAACAGGTGGCTCAAAAAGCAGGTGCACTTATCAAGAAAACGGTATTAGAACTTGGCGGAAGTGACGCCTATATTGTTTTAGCAGATGCTGATCTCGAAAAGGCTGCCGAAATCTGTGTGAATAGCCGAATCATCAATAGCGGACAAAGCTGTATTGCGGCCAAAAGGTTCATCGTGGTTAAATCAGTACAAAAGGAATTTACCAAACTTTTCCTGAGTAAAATGAAGTCGAAGAAGATGGGCGACCCGCTTGACATCACTACGGATATAGGCCCGCAGGCACGTGTTGACTTACGTAATGAACTACATGACCAGGTAAAACGTTCAGTAAAAAACGGTGCAAAGTGCATTCTGGGTGGAGAATTGCCAAAAGGGAAAAATGCTTTTTATCCGGCCACTATTCTTACTAAAGTAAAAAAAGGTATGCCGGCCTATGATGAAGAACTGTTCGGTCCGGTGGCGGCTATTATTGCAGCCAAAGACGAAGCTGATGCCATACGGATAGCCAACGACAGTAATTTTGGCTTAGGTGCAGCCGTATTCACAAATGATAAAGCCAAAGGTGAAAGAATTGCAGCAACCCAATTACAGACAGGTTCGTGTTTTGTAAACTCACTCGTAAAATCCGATCCGCGGCTACCCTTCGGCGGCATCAAACAATCAGGCTATGGACGCGAGTTAGGGATGTTTGGTATTCATGAATTTGTAAATATTAAGACGGTGTGGGTTGGTGAGTAGTCGGTAGTGAGTTTTGAGTGATGAGCTTTCAGTTATTTGGTCAAGTATGATATTATATTTTAGTTAAATATCTGCATATAAATATTTTAGAATAATTATTTAATTAAATAGTTTAAGTATATAAATTTCAACTCTCCTCTTTCCATTCTATTTCAAAAACTCTACCCTACTCATTACTTAAAACTCACTACTTACTACTAATGACCATTGCCTGACCCAAGCCTATATTACAATAAATCACAATAACGTATCTTTGCAGCCAATATGAGTAAGCACGGCAGGATATTAGTGGCGATGAGCGGCGGGGTGGATAGTTCGGTAGCGGCAATTATGCTGCACGAGCAGGGCTACGAGGTGATCGGGCTTACCATGAAAACCTGGGACTATGCCTCATCCGGCGGCAGTTCCAAAGAAACTGGCTGTTGTAGCCTGGACAGCATTAATGATGCACGGGCTTTGGCTGTTGGTTACGGCTTCCCTCACTATATATTGGATATCAGAAGCGAATTCGGTGATTTTGTGATCGATAATTTTGTTGACGAATACCTGGCAGGCCGTACACCTAACCCTTGCGTGTTATGCAATACACATATTAAATGGGAGGCTCTACTTAAACGTGCTGATAAACTGGATTGCGAATTTATAGCAACCGGGCATTACGCCAATATCAGGATGCATGATAACGGGCGCTATGTCGTATCTAAAGGGTTGGATGAGAATAAAGATCAATCGTACGTATTGTGGGGTGTATCCCAAAAAAACCTCGCCCGTACAAAATTTCCCTTAGGCAGCTTTAGCAAACCGCAGATCAGGCAAATGGCGCTTGAAATGGGACAATTTGAACTGGCAGGCAAAAGCGAAAGCTACGAAATATGCTTTGTACCCGATAATGACTACCGTGCCTTCCTGCGTCATAAGGTAGAAGACCTGGAAGAACGTGTTTCCGGCGGTAACTTTGTGCTCACTGATGGCACAGTGGTAGGTCAGCACCAGGGATATCCTTTTTATACCATAGGTCAGCGCAAAGGATTGGGTATTGCCTTAGGGCATCCCATGTTTGTAACCCGCATTGATCCGCAGACCAATACCGTTGTTTTGGGTACGCAGGAAGAACTGGAAAGAAAAGAAGCCTGGGTAAGGGATTTGAACCTGGTTAAATACGAGAGTATAACCGAACCTTTAGAAGCGATAACCAAAATACGCTACAAAGATGCCGGTACACAAAGCACCATCCAGCAAATGGGCGAACACATGAAGGTAGATTTCCACCACAATGTAGCCGGCATAGCTCCGGGACAATCAGCTGTCTTCTACGAAGGGAACGACCTTTTGGGCGGTGGATTCTTGATGTGATTTTTTTGTTGAAAGGTTGTAAAGTTGGAAGGTTGAAATGTTATCGCCTGTTTTAAAAAAACATCTTTTTCAATTCAATAATCCATCCTAACTTTCCAACTTTCCAACCTTTCAACCTTACAACAATCCGAAAAACAATTTGCGTTTCCCTTTCTTTATGTTTTATTTGCAGAAAATAATCGCTTGAATGGCAAAAAATTTACTTATAGTTGAATCTCCGGCGAAAGCCAAAACAATAGAAGGGTACCTGGGCAAAGACTTTACTGTCAAGTCGAGTTACGGGCATATCCGTGACCTGGTGAAATCGGAAGATGCCATCGATATCAATAATAACTTTGCACAAAAATATGAAGTGCCTGCAGATAAAAAGCAGGTAGTAAGCGAATTAAAGAAATTAGCGAAGGAAGCCGAAATGGTTTGGCTGGCATCGGACGAGGACCGGGAGGGTGAGGCTATTTCTTGGCATTTATTTGAGACCTTAGGATTAAAGGATGCCAGCACCAAACGTATTGTTTTCCACGAGATCACGAAACCTGCTATTTTAAAGGCCATTGAAAGTCCGCGTAAAATAGATTATAACCTGGTAAATGCGCAGCAGGCACGTCGTGTATTGGACAGATTAGTTGGCTTTGAGCTTTCTCCGGTATTATGGAAAAAAGTAAAACCGTCACTTTCAGCTGGAAGAGTGCAATCCGTAGCCGTAAGATTAATCGTCGACCGTGAACGTGAGATCAATAAGTTTAAGGCAGAAGCAGCATTCAAGATAGTAGCTGTATTTGGTAAAGGCAGGGAAGCCTTTAAAGCTGAATTACCCGAGCGTTATGCCAAACAGGAGGATGCTGAAAAGTTTCTCCGGGATTGCATGGGAGCCGATTTTAATGTTAGCTCCTTAGAAACCAAACCTGCCAAGCGTTCACCTGCCGCTCCGTTTACTACTTCTACCCTGCAACAGGAAGCTAGCCGTAAACTGGGTTTTTCGGTTTCACGTACTATGTCGGTAGCGCAGAAACTGTATGAATCAGGTAAGATCACTTACATGCGTACTGATTCGGTAAACTTATCGGATACTGCTTTGGATGCCGCCGCAAAAGAGATTAACTCGGCTTATGGAAATAAATACCATCAGCACAGGAAATATAAAACCAAAAGTGCCGGTGCCCAGGAAGCGCACGAAGCCATCAGGCCTACCTATTTTGACCAGCACACTATTGACGGCGATCCATCAGAAAAACGCCTTTATGAATTGATCTGGAAAAGGGCTATCGCCTCACAAATGAGTGAAGCCTTATTTGAGAAAACTACTGCAAAGATCAATATATCAACCCGTAAAGAAGAATTGGTAGCCAATGGCGAGGTGATGAAGTTTGACGGTTTCCTTAAAGTTTACCTGGAATCGGTTGACGAAGAAGAAGAGCCTCAAAACGGAGAAGATAACGCTATACTGCCGCCTTTAACCAAAGGACAGCGCCTTGATTTGCAGGAAATGACGGCTACCGAACGTTATTCACGTCCTCCTGCACGTTATACAGAGGCTAGTTTGGTGAAGAAATTGGAAGAGCTGGGAATAGGCCGTCCGTCCACCTACGCTCCTACTATATCAACCATACAGAACAGGGGTTATGTAGTAAGGGAAGAGCGTGAAGGCAAACAACGTAATTTCAGGGTGTTGACTTTGAAAGGTCAAAACATCAATAAAGAAGAAAAGACAGAAAATACTGGCGCTGAACGCGGCAAGCTTTTCCCGACTGACATTGGCGCTGTGGTAAATGATTTCCTGGTTCAATATTTTAAAGGCATTGTCGACTATAACTTTACCGCAGGTGTTGAGAAGCAATTTGACGAAATAGCACAGGGCCTGGAAGAATGGACGGAGATGATCCGCAAATTTTACAGCCCTTTTCACAAAGAAGTTCAGAATACGATAGACACCGCAGATAAAGCCACCGGTGAGCGTGACCTGGGTATTCATCCAGATAGCGGCAAGAAAGTATCGGTAAGAATAGGCCGTTACGGACCATTTGTACAAGTTGGCGAAAGTGAAAATGAACAGAAACCGCTTTACGCCAGTTTAAGGGCTGGACAAAGCATTGAGACCATATCGCTTGCTGAAGCGCTTGAACTATTTAAGCTACCTAAAAAAGTGGGCGTATTTGAAGATAAGGAGATGACGGTTGCCATTGGTAAATTCGGTCCTTATGTGAGACATAATAGCGCATTCTACTCGTTGCCTAAAGAGATCGACCCGCTTGACCTGACCGAAGAACGTGCTATCGAACTAATAATTGATAAACGTAAACGCGATGCTGAACGTCTGATCAAAACATTTGATGAGAACCCTGACGTTAAAATATTGAACGGACGCTGGGGGCCTTATATCGAATTTGGTAAACAAAACGTTAAGATACCTAAAGGCAAGGAACCGCTGGAGCTGACTTACGAAGAATGCAAGGCACTGGCTGATGCAGAAGCCAAGGCTCCTAAAAAAGCCGGCGGCAAAAGATTTGTGAAGAAGAAGTGATGATGAGTTGTAATGGTTGAAATTGTTAAAAGTTGTAATGGTTAAATTTTTACAACATCTGCAACCCTTACAACTTTTACAACCAAAACAATGATAAAAGACCTCCCCGAAAATACAGTAAAGGATATTGCTATCGCAGTGGCTCTTGAAGGTGAGAACATTGAGAGCAAAACCTGGTATGTGTACCTCATCAACCTGAAGAATGAACCGATTGAGAATGTACTGATCACCTCAAAAGGCTATGGGGAAAAAGACGGGGAGCAGATCAAAACCTCTACCCTGCGCCACATGTTCCCCCTTGTAAAAAACAGTGAATTTGCCTTAATAGAACCTATCGATGAAGCTACCTTTGGTCTGAATAATGAATACTGGCTAAGCTACTACATCGGCAAAGAGATATTTGATAAGAAATTCATTTTCCTGCCGGAGAGTATAGTGGAGTCTAACTTTATTAAGCTCCCTATCGTCAACAAGCCGGGTGTGATGATCCGCTGATATTAAAAATATCTTCCGGGATATTAAATATTTATTTCAGGAATTTTTATAATTTCAAAGGAAATAAATCAGCCTTATCATGGACGATTCACAGAGCCTTTCCCCCTACCGCAAACCAGCATTTGCTGCTATTGCGGTGTGTATGTGCCTGCTTTTAATAGGCAGCATTTATTTTATTTTTCATAAGCGTCATACCAAAGGGGTCGATCCGGCTTTCAGCAAGTATATCGAATCCTATACTTCCGGCATCATATCCAAGGAGGGTACTATCCGTATCCGGCTGGCCGGACAGGTACCGACCACTCATGTGCAGAATGATCAGCTCCCGGATAATGTATTTGATTTTTCGCCTTCCATAAAAGGGAAAGCTTACTGGATCGATGAACGTACAATCGAGTTCAGGCCGGAGAAAAAACTGCTGGCTAATCAAAGCTATACGGCAGAGTTCAGCCTAAGCAAGATCATCGATGTACCTGATCATTTTAAAGATTTTAAATTCACTTTTCAAACCGTTAAGCCTGATTTTACGGTTTCGTTTGTCGGGCTGCAAACTGCTACCAGTACTTCACTGGATAAAATGAAGCTGAACGGTATAATTCAAACTGCCGATGATGAGGACAATGCCGCGATCGAAAAACTGGTCAGCACTAATTATGCATCGCCTGTACATATCAGCTGGCAGCATACCAATGCAACACGTACCCACAAATTTACGATCACAGAATTGACAAGAGTTGCCGATAAGGTAAATCCGCTTACCGTAAACTGGGATGGCAGTAGTTTAAACGTGGATAAAAAGGGCAGTCAGAATTTTGACATACCCGCCATTGGCGATTTTAAGGTATTAGCTATAACAGCCGTTCAGGATCAGGATCAATATGTTTTGGTTCAATTCTCAGATGCTATTTTAGTAGGCCAGGAATTAAAGGGATTAATAGGCATTAAGAATGTAGAAGACCCGGCCTATACCATTGATGGTAGCACCGTTAAAGTTTATGCTCCGGACCGTTTACAGGGCAATTACAGTGCTTTTGTGAATGAGGGGGTTGAAAACATCCTGCATAAAAAGATCACCAAAGCTTACAGCGCCAGTGTGTTCTTTGAGAACCGCCTGCCATCCGTTACCATACCCGGCAAAGGGGTTATTCTGCCCGATTCCGGTAAACTGACCATGCCTTTTGAAGCGGTGAACCTGAATGCGGTTGATGTAAGTATCATCAAGATCTATGAAAACAATGTGCCGCAGTTTTTCCAGAGCAATGGCTTTGATGGCGGACAGGAATTACGGTCAGTAGGTAAGCCAGTGGTTCAAAAAACAATCCGGCTTGACCAGGACAAAAGTATCAACCTGAATAAGAAGAACCGTTTTACATTGGACATTGATCAGCTATTGCGTGCCGAGCCGGGTGCTATATATCGGGTTGTGATCGGTTTCAGGCAGGAATATTCACTTTACAACTGTAATCTTGGTTCGCCTGCATTAAAGAAAAATGATGGAAGCGACGATGAATATGGAGAGTATGAGGGTGGCAATACCGGAAAGGTACAGGATGAGGACGATGATTTCTGGCAGCGGTATGATAATTATTACCCTGAAAATTATAGCTGGAATGAGCGTTTTGATCCATGTAAAGGTTCATATTATACCAAAGACCGCTGGGCAAAACGGAACATAATCGCATCAAACATTGGCCTGATAGCAAAACGTGGCAATGATAACAGTATGACCGTTGCGGTGACCAACATATTGACGGCACAGCCGATGACAGGTGTTTCATTAGAACTACTCGATTTTCAGAAACAGGTTTTATACAAAGGCACTTCAGATGCAGACGGTATGGCCAGGTTTGAGCTGAAACGTAAGCCTTATTTATTGGTTGCTACACATGGCGCTGAAAAAGGGTATCTTAAATTAGATGATGGAAGCTCGCTCCCGTTATCACGCTTTAATGTTGGCGGCGATGAAATACAAAGTGGCCTGAAAGGTTTTATTTACGGCGAGCGCGGTGTTTGGCGGCCGGGGGATTCCATCTTCCTGTCATTTATCCTGGAGGATAAACTAAAAACCTTACCGGCAGATCACCCGGTTGAGTTTGAATTTTACAATCCTGACGGACAATTGTATAAACGCATCACTCAAACAAAATCTGTAGATGGCTTTTATAGTTTCCATACCGCTACGGAAACCTCGTCGCGTACAGGTAACTGGACTGCCAAGGTAAAAGTCGGCGGAGCATCTTTTGAAAAGAAGATCAAGATAGAAACTATTATGCCTAACCGCTTAAAGCTAAACCTAAGCTTTGGTGGTGCAACTGAACTGGTAAAAGGTAGCAGCACGAATGGTAAACTGGATGCGCACTGGCTTTTCGGTGGTATCGCACAAAACCTGAAAGCAAAGGTGGATGCGTTCCTTTCGCCTCAGAAAACGGCCTTCAAGAATTATCCCGATTACGTTTTTGATGACCCTACCCTTGCGTTCAATACGCAAACCCAAACGATATTCGACGGAAAGCTGAATGCAGAGGGCGTGGCCGATGTGAATGCGGATATCAATGTAGAAAAACAAGCCCCCGGCCAGTTAAAGGCAAATTTCGTGGTGAAAGTATTTGAACCGGGAGGTAATTTTAGCTTGCAGACCCTATCATTACCCTATAACGTATTCAGCGGTTATGTGGGTATCAAAACTCCGCAAGGCAGCGATCTGTCGGGTATGCTGTTTACCGGCAGGGATAACCCGATTGATATAGCCGATGTGGATACTAAGGGAAATGCTTTTAGTGGCACACGCAGCGTTCAACTGGAACTTTACAAGGTGCAATGGCGCTGGTGGTGGGATCAGACGGGTAACGAGCTGAGCAACTTCACCCAGGATAAATATAATAAGCTGATCAAAACTGAAACGATCAAACTGACTAACGGTAAAGGAAAATGGAACCTGCATATAGATCAGGAAGACTGGGGTCGTTACCTCATCAAAGTATCCGATCCGCAAACCGGGCATTCTACCGGGAAGATCATTTATGTAGACTGGCCAAACTGGTCAGAAAGATTGCAGCAAAGCAATCCTACCGAGGCATCTATGCTCTCCTTCACCTCGGACAAAACCAATTATAAAGTTGGTGAGCAGGCAACGCTTACTATTCCAACCATGTCTGACGGCCGGGCATTGATCAGCTTTGAGAATGGCAGCAAAGTATTAAAGACGATTTGGATAGACACCAAAAAAGGACAAACCCAATACAGCTTTAAGATCGATGAAACAATGGCACCCAATATTTTTGTGAATGTAACGCTGCTACAGCGCCACGCACAAACGATAAATGACCTGCCGATAAGGATGTATGGTGCTATTCCCTTGACGGTTGATAACCCGGAAACTATTTTGAAACCGGTCATAGGTTTGCCTGCCAAACTAAGGCCCGAAACGCCATCATCTATAATCGTTTCTGAAGCATCAGGAAAGGAAATGACCTATACCGTTGCAATAGTGGACGAGGGCTTGCTGGATATTACCAATTATAAAACACCTGATCCGCATGAAACATTTTACGCCCGTGAGGCATTGGGTGTAAAAACATGGGATCTGTTTGATTATGTATTAGGTGCTTATGGAGGTGGCTTAGAACGGATATTAAGTATTGGCGGTGATGGTACGGGTGGTGCAAATAAGAATGTATCTGTTAATCGTTTTAAGCCGGTGGTGAAATTCCTTGGGCCTTTCCATTTAGGTAAGGGGGAGAAACAAACACAGCATTTTACATTACCTCAATACATCGGTTCAGTCAAAGCCATGGTAATTGCTGGTCATGATGGCAGCTATGGCTTTGCCGAGAAAGCAGTCCCTGTTAAAAAACCATTGATGATACTGGCGACTTTGCCACGCGTGTTAGGGCCGTCAGAAAAGGTTCAGCTGCCCGTAACTGTCTTTGCATTAGAGAATAACATTAAGAAGGTTAATGTAACTATTCAGTCTAATGCGTTTAGTAACCTGGCGGGGAATAACAACAAATCTGTAACGTTTACTAAAACAGGCGATCAGCTGGTGACCTTCGACCTGGATGTAAAAAACTTTGTGGGCGTAGGCAAGGTGAAGATCGTAGCCAAAAGTGGCGGCGAAACAGCGGCGTATGATGTAGAGTTAAATGTGCGCAACCCTAACCCCACGATAACCAAAATAACGGAAAAAGAGTTAAAGCCCGGTGAAACCTGGTCAAACGCTTATGCCCCTATTGGCATGAATGGCACTAACAAAGCAACACTCGAAGTAGCCTCTATACCTGCTTTAAATTTGGGCAAACGCCTGGATTATTTAATAGAGTATCCTTATGGCTGTGTGGAGCAAACCACTTCTTCAGCTTTCCCGCAATTGTATCTGAACCAGTTGCTTGATCTTAGCGCCGAACAGAAAGCTGAAACAGAACGGAACATTAAAGCCACTATCACAAGGTTGAATGGTTTCCAGGTATCAGATGGTGGTTTAAGTTACTGGCCGGATGGCGGTGAGGCGGATGAATGGGGAACTAACTATGCGGGACACTTTATGCTTTCGGCTCAGGCCAAAGGATATAGTCTGTCAATTGGCTTTATAGAGCGCTGGAAAAAGTATCAAAAAGCAAAAGCATTGGGCTGGGCGCCAGATTCGCGCAGCTTTTATGGCGCCGACCTGATACAGGCTTACCGCTTATATCTTTTAGCACTGGCCAGATCACCGGAGTTAGGGGCAATGAATCGCCTACGGGAATTTAAATATATCAGCATAGAAGCCAAATGGCGATTGGCAGCTGCTTATAAGCTGGCCGGTCAGCCGGAGATCGGTTCGCAAATGGTGGCAGGCTTGTCGACCACCATTAAGCCATACAATATGATGTATGGCACTTATGGATCTGACCTTCGCGACCAGGCGATGATACTGGAAACTTTAACCCTGCTCGGACATCAGCAAAGAGCATCGGGCATGCTGCGTACAGTAGCTTCCCGGTTGTCGCAGGATGATTGGTACAGCACCCAAACTACAGCCTATTCTTTATTGGCTATTGCTGAATATTGCGGGGCCAACAAATCAGGGAACAAGCTGCAATTTAATTATAACAGTACAGGCGTTAACTCTGCCTCGTATATGTGGCAGTCCAATATTGCGCCAAACGGAGGTAAAGTATCTATTAAAGACAATGGTAGCAATAAATTATATATCAGGTTGATACAGCGGGGACAACCGTCTTCGGGGCAAGATGTACAATCAATCAATAAACCTGATATATTGCAAATGCGCATCGGATACTTTACCCTTGGTGGTAAACCTGTTGACCCTTCTAAATTAAAACAAGGGACGGATTTTGTGGCTCAGGTGAATATCAAAAATCCTGGTCGCCGGGGCCGCTATGATAACCTGGCACTTACCCAAATATTCCCTTCAGGATGGGAAATACTGAATACGCGAATGATGAATGATGATGAAGCTTTTAAATCGTCGCCATCTGATTACCGCGATATCAGGGATGACCGTGTGAATACCTATTTCAGTTTACCAGAAGGTAAGGAAGTGACCTATTATGTGATGCTGAATGCTGCCTATGCGGGTAAATACTATCTGCCTGCAACCAGTTGTGAGGCCATGTACGAAGCTTCGATCAATGCGGTGGAAAAAGGACAGTGGGTGGAGGTGGTGAAGTAGAGATTAGTTAATTGGAGATTAGAGATTAGTTAATCAGGTAACCCAATTACTGATAACTTATCTCTGATCACTTAACCCCAAATAATCCATATTTCAGTATACAATAGATGGCCCTTACGCCATCCTTCCATCCTATTTTTTTGCCATCCTCATAGGTACGGCCGTAGTAGGATATGCCGACTTCATAAATCCTGATCTTTGGTACGCGAGCTATTTTTTGGGTTACTTCCGGCTCAAAGCCAAAGCGTCGCTCGGTGAGTTTGATAGATTGAATTATTTTGGTATCAAACAACTTATAACAGGTTTCCATGTCCGTAAGGTTCAGATTAGAGAACATATTGGAAGCGAAGGTCAGCCACCTGTTCCCTATCGTATGCCAGAAAAATAATATCCTGTGAGGATTGCTGCCCATAAATCGTGAGCCATAAACTACATCGGCAAAACCGGCACAGATGGGTTTTAGCAGATCGTTATACTCACTTGGATCATATTCCAAATCGGCATCCTGGATAATCAAATATTCCCCCGTCGCCTTCGCAATGCCTGTATGTAATGCGGCACCTTTACCCTTGTTTACTTCGTGCTTAAAGTATTGGATATCCAATTCAGGATTGGCAAACTTATAATCTTGTATAGCCTGTTCGGTATGGTCTTTTGAATAGTCGTTCACGATGATGATCTGTTTTTTGATATCATCTATCAGTTTAACCGATTTAATTTTATTGAGTATCAGGTGGATGGTGTTACCTTCGTTGTAAGCAGGAATAATGATGGATAATTTTTCTATTTTCATAGGATAACTGTCTACAACCGGTACTCTTTTATTTTTACAGGTGCTTAATCGTTTTAAAAATTACGTAAAAAAACCAAAAGTAATCATATTACTTACTTTTTTATGTGCTTTGTTATTATGGTTTTGGCTCTGTCTACCACGCCAGCTGTTTAACACCCCTACCTCCTATGTAATTGACGATGACCAGGGCCAGTTGCTTGGTGCTGCCATAGCATCCGACGGGCAATGGCATTTCCCTTACAACGCCAATGTTCCTGAAAAATTTAAACAATGTATTATAGCCTTTGAAGACAAACGTTTCGAACATCATCCCGGCTTTGATATTATTGCGTTCAGCCGGGCTATCAAACAAAATATCAGTTCAAAGCATGTGGTAAGCGGGGGTAGCACCCTAACCATGCAGGTGATCAGGCTGGCTACCAAACATAAGCGCACCTTTTGGAATAAGTTGGGCGAAATATTTATGGCGCTGCGAATGGAATGTACTTATAGTAAGAATGAAATACTGGCTTTTTATACCAGCAATGCGCCATTCGGGACTAATGTGATCGGTTTGGATGCGGCTGCATGGCGATACTTTGGGCGCAGTCCGGACAAATTATCTTGGGGGGAAATGGCGGCAATGGCGGTATTGCCTAATTCTCCTTCGTTGGTGCATCCGGGCAGGAACAGGCAAATATTGCTTAAGAAAAGGAATAAGCTGCTTGATAAATTGAATAAGGAAGGCATTATCGACAGTACAACTACCACCCTTGCCAAATTAGAACCGGTACCCGACAGGCCCATGCCCCTGCCGCAATCAGCCCCTCACCTGCTGGAGCGTTTTAAATCAGACCACATGGCTGATAAAAGCCGTGATACCCGCATCAAAACAAGCATTAAATCGGGCTTGCAGCAACAGGTAAATGATATTTTAGAAAGGCATCATACCGTTTTAAAAGCAAACGATATCAATAATATAGCCGCCGTAGTATTGGATGTAGAAACAGGCGCAGCGTTAGCTTATGCCGGAAATATTGCTCATCCCGAAGATCCTGAAATGGAAAGCGATGTGGATGTAGTAAATGCACCACGCAGTCCAGGCAGCACCTTAAAGCCGCTTTTGTATGCTTCTATGCTGCATGATGGATTGATATTACCTAACAGCCTGATCCCCGATATTCCGACACAAATAGCAGGTTATCATCCTGAAAACTTTGATCTGGGTTACGATGGAGCGGTACCGGCTTCGAGGGCACTATCACGATCATTAAACGTGCCAGCGGTAAAAATGCTGCAACAATTTAAGTACGAGCGTTTTTATGATTTTTTGCAGAAAGCAGGTATCACTACTTTAAAAAAGCCTGCCGACCATTATGGCTTATCCCTGATATTAGGCGGAGGGGAAAATACACTTTGGGAACTTACAGGTGCTTATGCCGATATGGCCAGAGTATTAAATCATTACAACAAATACAACGGCAAATATGATACAGCCGATTATCATAGTCCTGTTTATGCAATCCCTGCAGCCAAAAAACCACATTTGGAAAAATCAGGACTACTGGATGCCGGATCTATTTATTATACCTTCCAGGCGATGGAGGAGGTAATGCGGCCGGGTGAAGAAATGGTGTGGCAGCAGTTTAGTTCCACCCAACGGGTAGCCTGGAAAACGGGTACGAGCTTTGGCTTTCGTGATGGTTGGGCCATTGGTGTTACGCCAAAA
This sequence comes from Bacteroidota bacterium, assembly GCA_048498695.1. Taxonomy (GTDB): domain Bacteria; phylum Bacteroidota; class Bacteroidia; order Sphingobacteriales; family Sphingobacteriaceae; genus Mucilaginibacter. Next base: position 6,041 of record JBEHXM010000015.1, on the reverse strand, counting down.
TATGTGGTTGGTGTTTGGGTAGGCAACACGGACGGCGAGGGTCGCCCAGACCTGACCGGCATTAATACCGCTGCTCCCATCCTGTTTGAAATTTTCAGGCAATTACCTGTTGCAAGGGACTGGTTTGAAATGCCGGTAGGCGAAATGGTTAAAATAAAAGTATGCCATCAAAGCGGTTACCGGGCTGGTGATTATTGTGAAGATACAGATGATCTGTGGGTGCCTAAAAGCGGTTTAAAGGCGCCGGTTTGTCCATGGCATCAACTGGTTCATTTAGATCCAAGTGGCAAATGGCAGGTAAACGGCGACTGTACTTCGCCTGAAAACATGGTGAATAAAAAATGGTTCGTTCTGCCGCCATCAATGGAATACTATTACAAAACCAAAAATTACCAGTATCATGTACTGCCGCCGTTCCGGTCGGACTGTGCACTGGCCGAAAAAAGTAGTCCGATGGAACTGATCTACCCAAAAGATGGCGCCAAAGTATATGTGCCTTTGGAGGCTGATGGCAGTCGCGGGAGAATGATATGCAACGCGGCGCACCGGCAGCCCGGTATGAAAATATTCTGGCACCTGGACGATAAGTATGTTGGTGAAACCACCGACTTTCACCAGGTGGCGTTAAACCCATCAGCAGGCAAGCATAAACTAACCCTTGTTGATGGCAATGGCAATAATTTGCAGATCAATTTTGAGATTTTAGATAAGGACAAGAAGTGACAATTCTGTCACAGCTAAAATCACCGCTATTTATTATATTGGCAAAAAATAACTCAATTCAAATGCTCGAACAGTATGACCTGAACAACCTGATGGTGCTTGATATTGAGACTGTACCGCAATATAGCAGTCACGATCAGTTGCCCGGGCATATGCAAAAACTATGGGACCTGAAAACGCAATATCAGCGAAAAGAGGAAACACCCGAAGATTTTTATGAGCGTGCAGGCATTTGGGCCGAGTTTGGCAAGATTATTTGCATATCTGTAGGTATATTCACCAAAGGCAAAGCTACCGGGCTCAGAGTTAAATCCTATACTTCACACGACGAGAAAGAATTGCTGATCAAATTCGGCGATCTGTTACGCTCACAGCCACCAAGCCTGGTGCTTTGTGCACATAACGGTAAGGAATTTGATTTCCCCTATATCTGTCGCCGCATGTTAATAAATGGTTTGCAGATGCCGCCTCAATTGGAAATATCCGGCAAAAAACCATGGGAGATAAATCATCTTGATACGATGGATCTTTGGAAGTTTGGTGATTATAAAAGCTACACTTCTTTAAGCCTGTTAACAGCCATCTTCAATATACCTACCCCAAAAGATGATATAGATGGCAGCATGGTTGGCCATGTTTACTGGAATGAAAATGACCTGGAACGTATCGCCATTTATTGCCAGAAAGATGTGATCGCAACTGCGCAACTGATCAGGCGTTACCGTGGCGAAGAATTAATTGCTGACGATTGCATAACGCTGATAGGACAATAATGCTGCAGATAAATCATTTAAATGTTCGTTTTAAAACACAAAACGGTTTTGTAGAAGCGGTTAAAGACAGCTCATTTACGCTGAAAAAAGGCGAAACCATAGGCATAGTAGGCGAATCAGGATCAGGTAAATCGGTTACCTCGCTGGCTATTATGCGTCTGCATAATGCCAATATTACACAGATAAAAGGTGAGATATTGCTAAATGATGTAAATATCCTGCAATTGCCCGAAGACGAAATGCGTGAACTGCGCGGCAATAGTATCGCCATGATCTTCCAGGAGCCGATGACTTCTCTTAACCCGGTTTTAACCTGTGGGTTCCAGGTAACTGAAGCGATACGATTGCACTTGGGCGTAGATGCCAAAGAAGCCAAACAAAAGGCTGTAAATCTTTTTAAAGAGGTTCAGTTATCACGACCGGAAGCTATTTTTAATAGTTATCCTCATCAAATATCCGGCGGCCAGAAACAAAGAGTAATGATTGCCATGGCCCTATCCTGCGATCCGGAGATACTGATAGCCGATGAGCCAACAACAGCATTGGACGTAACCGTACAAAAAACCATCATAGAGCTATTACAGCGGCTTAAAACCGAACGTAATATGAGCTTAGTATTTATATCACACGACCTGGGTGTGGTGAGTGAAATTGCCGACCGTGTGATCGTGATGTATAAAGGCGAAATAGTGGAAGAAGCCCCGACCAAAGAGATATTTGCTCATCCCAAACACCCTTACACTAAAGGCTTGTTGGCTTGCCGACCTTTGCCAGATCATCATTTAAAAAAGCTGCCTGTTGTTGCTGATTTTTTAGACGCTTCAAATAACGACGTATCCATCGAAAAAATAAGGGAGCGATACAGCTATCAACCCAATGAAATAAAAGACAGAAAAAAGAAGCTTTATTCTCAAAAGCCTATTTTAAAGATCAACGAGTTGAGTACCTGGTTCCCGACCGGGCATGGTTTTTTGGGAAAGCAAAAAGAAGTTGTCAAAGCAGTAAACAAAGTGAGTTTTGATGTTTATCCCGGTGAAACATTGGGACTGGTGGGTGAGTCAGGCTGTGGCAAGTCTACGTTGGGGCGAAGTATTTTAAGACTGATAGAGCCTACTTCAGGTGATGTTGATTTTGAAAACATCGACTTGCGTAAACTTGGGAAAAATGACTTGCGGAATATGAGGCGAAATATCCAGATCATTTTCCAGGACCCTTACTCCTCCCTCAACCCACGGCTTACTGTTGGCGATTCGTTAATGGAACCCTTGCAGGTACACCAGTTGTATGAGAACAATAGTCAACGGAAAAAGCATGTATTGGAGTTACTCGAGAAAGTGAACCTGCCAGTAGAATATTTCAACCGTTATCCGCATGAATTCTCCGGTGGTCAGCGCCAGCGCATCGTGATCGCCAGGGCATTGGCATTAAAACCTAAATTCATTATCTGTGATGAATCAGTATCCGCATTGGACGTATCCGTGCAGGCGCAGGTGCTAAACCTTGTACGCGACTTACAGCAGGAATTTAACCTCACCTATATTTTCATTTCCCATGATCTATCCGTCATCAAACATATTTCTGACAGGGTTATGGTGATGAACAAAGGCGAGATCATTGAAACAGGCGATCCTGATGAGATTTATTATCACCCAAAAGAAGAATACACTAAGAGATTGATTGCTTCTATTCCGGGGAGATAACAAATGCGGAAATCGGAATGCCGATTGCGGAATGATTGGAAGTGAAGAAAATAAAACAGCAAACTTTAAACCTTAAATATATGCAAGCGATAAATGACCTTAAAGCAAGAACAAAAGTATTTGCACTTAACATTATCAAATTAGTTAAAGCAATGCCAGATGATAGAATTGGTAGAGTTTTAGGAAATCAGATTTTACGCTCAGGCACATCTGTTGCCGCTAATTATAGGTCTGCTTGCAAAGCAAGGTCAAAAGCTGATTTTATTTCAAAAATCACAGTTGTTGAAGAGGAAGCTGATGAAACTACACTTTGGTTGGAGCTTATTATTGAATCAGGGATATTAAATAATGATTCTGTAAAGATGTTACACAAGGAGGCCAATGAGTTAACCGCAATTTTTACAAGTTCTGGTAAGACTGCCAAGGAAAATAATTCAGGAAAAAAGTGATAATAATGCGGATTGTCAGAAAAGTATTCAGTAATAAACTTCCGCATTCGGCATTCCGACTTCCGCATTCACAAAACTTCGTACTTTTGCATTATTAAAAACTATCTATGTTTAAAAACAAAAAAAGCTCATCTATCAAGCAAGTTCTTACCCAAATGGTGCTTGATGTTTTTGAGCAACATGGCAACACACCGTTACATTACAAACAGGTTTCAGACAAATTAAATATACACGACCCTGAATCAAGGGATACTATACTTGAAATATTAAGAGAAGAATCAAAAAAGAAGACCTTAAAAGAGCTGTCACCAGGCAAATTCCAAAAACTTGAGTTAAAGACTTTTGTAGAAGGCAAAGTTGATCTTACCAATGACGGTTCAGCGTTTATTATTACCGACGACGAAGACGAAACTGATATCTACATAGCCCCGCGAAAACTGCGTAATGCACTGAACGGCGATCGCGTGAAAGTTTACGTTTATGCCAAAAGCAAGGGGTCCCGCCAGGAGGGCGAAGTAATAGAGATATTGCAGCGACATAAAATGGAGTTTACAGGTATTGTTAAACTCTCAGAACGTTTTGCCTTTTTTATCCCCGATGATCGTAAAATGATGCATGATATTTTTATTCCGATCAGCGACCTGAACGGTGCAAAGAACGGGATTAAAGCAGTTGCCGAGATCACAGACTGGCCGCCGGGTGCCAAAAACCCTATCGGTCGTATCAAACATATTTTAGGAGCGCAGGGCGAGAATGATACCGAAATGAATGCCATCCTTGCAGAGTATGGTTTCCCATTATCGTTCCCAAAGGAAGTTGAACAGGAATCTGAAGAGATACCTGATACGATCACTCCAGCGGAAATTGCCCGCAGGCGCGATTTCAGGGATATTCTAACCTTCACCATCGACCCATTTGATGCCAAAGATTTTGATGATGCCATATCTTTTAAATATCTCCCGAACGGAAATTATGAATTAGGTGTGCACATAGCAGACGTTTCGCATTATATAAAACCTGATTCCGCATTGGATAAAGAAGCGCTTGAGCGTGGCACTTCAGTTTACCTGGTTGACAGGGTGATCCCTATGCTTCCTGAAAGATTGTCAAATGGTTTATGCTCATTAAGACCTAATGAAGATAAGCTGTGTTTTTCTGCCGTGTTCGAGCTGGATAATGAGGCGTATATTAAGAATGAATGGTTTGGCAAAACGGTGATCCATTCTGACCGTCGCTTTACTTACGAGGAAGTGCAGGATGTGATCGAAAAAAAATCAAACGAGTACGAAAAGGAGATACACAAACTAAATGAGCTGGCCTATATCCTTCGCGATCGCAAATTTAAAAATGGCGCTATCAGTTTTGAAACAACCGAGGTGAAATTTAAGCTGGATGAATCAGGTAAGCCAATCGGTGTATATGTAAAAGAGCGTAAGGATGCCCACAAGCTTATTGAAGATTTTATGTTGCTGGCTAACCGCAAGGTAGCCGAGTTTGTAAGTAAAAAAGGCAAGGGCAAACACAAATATACTTTTGTTTACCGTACGCATGATTCCCCCAAACCGGATAGCCTGGCCAGTTTTGCACAGTTTGCAGCAAGATTTGGTTATCGTATCAATACTAAGTCAGATAAGGAGACTGCCAAGTCGCTTAATTTCCTGATGGAGGATGTGGAAGGTAAAAAAGAACAGAATGTATTGACACAATTAGCTATCCGCTCGATGGCTAAAGCTATTTATACCACTAAAACCACCAGTCATTACGGCTTGGCATTTGACTACTATACACACTTTACTTCACCAATTCGCCGTTACCCGGATGTGATGGTGCACAGGCTGCTTTTCCATTACCTGAATGGCGGACAATCAGCCAATGCCGAGCATTATGAAAAACTTTGCCAGCACTGCTCGCAGATGGAGAAAAAGGCTGCCGATGCAGAGCGCTCGTCTGTTAAATACAAACAGGCTGAGTTTTTGAAAGATCAGATCGGGTCAGTTTATACCGGTATTATTTCGGGCGTTACGGAATGGGGTATGTATGTAGAGATCATTGAAAATAAATGTGAGGGTATGATCCGCCTGCGTGATATATCCGACGATTTTTATACACTCGACGAAAAAAATTACCAGATCATCGGCCAGCGTAAAAAGAAAGTTTACCGCCTGGGCGATGAAGTACAGATCAAGGTTAAAAACGTAGATTTGACCAAAAAACAGATTGACTTCTCCTTAATACAGGAGTAGTTGATTGGGTTGATTAAGTTAGGTGGTTGATTGAGTTCAACTTATTCCAACTTATTCAACCCAATTAACTCAATCAACAAAACAAAACATGAATAAACTTACCGATCTGCAGGCTATTATCAGCAACGAGGTTAATCAACTAACCTTTCCTGT
>JBEHXM010000014.1:0-50031 GCA_048498695.1 Bacteroidota bacterium | reverse complement strand
TCTACAGGCTGGTCAAATACGAGCACCCCAAAGTAATTACCTTTGACAATTAAAAATGCCAGTTTACAGGCTATTTATTATTTTGAATAGGATATCCTAAAGATAGTCCCTTTCAGATCATCAGCCACATATAATGATCCGTCAGGCCCCTGCGCCAGGCCCATCGGGCGGTGCTGAAGCGGGCCCTTAGGTTTAGCCAGGTCAAAACCTGCAAAATTATCAGCAAAGATTTCCCAGTTACCCGATGGCTTGCCATCTTTAAAAGGTACAAATGCCACAAAGTATCCTTTCTTTAAAGTGGTCGACTGCCCGTGAAATACAACAAACGCCCCGTTCTTATATTTTTCCGGAAACATATTACCTGTATAAAACAGCAAGTCATTCGGACCTAAATGGCCCGGAAAAGCCACCACGGGGTCGATATATTTTTTATCGCCTTCTATTTTTCCGTTGCCGCCATATTCGGGTGCCAATATTTTCTTTTTCTGCAACTGATCGTAATATATAAATGGCCAGCCGGCATCGTCCCCTTGCTTTAACTCATACATGGTTTCGGCAGGTAATGCGGCACTTTGCTGTGCGGTATAATATTGCGGGAACCTGTCATCAAATTTTCCGCGGCCGTGCTGTGTGGCAAAAAGAGCTTTGGCATCACTGTTCCAGCTAATACCCACTACGTTCTTCAATCCGGTTGCGTAATGTATAGCATCGCTGTAGCCCTGGTTAAGTTTGGTTGTTTTAAATTCCCATACCCCCGCAGCCGAGTCGCGGATAGGGCAGCCGGGTATCCCTTTACCTGAATCCTTTTGCCGGCAATCGTCTGAGTAAGAACCAATGGTTACAAAAAGATCGTTCTGATCATCAATCGCTATTGACTTTGAATTATCCCTGTTCTTATCCAATAGTCCCTGCACAATAATTTCAGGCTTGCCGGTATCTGTAACCATGCCCTTATCATCCAGCTTGTACCTGAAAACCCCGCTGTTTGATGTGGCATAAAGGTCATCTCCTTTGATCAGGATGCCTGTGCCCGGGTAATTCCCAAATCCTGTTTTTTGATCGATTTTGCCATCATGATTGGCACTGCTTAAAAAATAAATGCCTTTACCTTCTTTTAATGCATTAAGCTTTACATAAATATCCCCTTGTTTATTGATAGCCAGGTGCCTGACCGGCCCCAAAGAATCAGCGACAATGGTGGCAGAAAAACCTGCCGGGAGTGTCAGATTAGCTTTGGAGAGCGTATCACTTTTATTTTCGGTTGATTTATTATTATTGCTGCAGCCGGATAAATTGATCAGGCTTGTTATTGCAACTAAAAAACAGGCGGAGCAGGAAAGTATTTTTTTCATTAATTCAGGCAGATATGGGTTATTAGCGTAAGACAAATCTATTTAAAAAATACTACCATTTTAATTATTGATGGTAAAAAACAAGCTACAATGGCATTCATTACATACTCAAATATGACATAACGATCAATATGCCCGGCATTATTTACGTAACTTTACGCCGATATATTTTTTGTTATGAGGATAGCTATTAATGGATTTGGACGTATCGGGAGAATATTCCTGAGAAGCATAATTTCCAACCCGGATATACAGGTAGTGGCGATCAATGATCTTTCAGATACCGAAACATTGGCCCATTTATTTAAGTATGATTCTGTTCACCGCACCTTTAACGGAACCGTTAAGTGCGATGCGGGTAATTTATATATCAATCGTAAGCAGATAAAAGTGCTTTCAGAAAAAGATCCTTCAAACTTACCCTGGAAGGAGTTAAATATTGACCTGGTAATTGAATCTACCGGAAAATTTACCTCAAAACATGGCGCCGGGCAGCATTTACTGGCGGGCGCAAAGCAAGTGATCATCTCTGCTCCGTCAGCCGATAAAAGTGTGCCTACGGTGGTGATTGGTGTAAATGATAACCTGACTGATCTGCAATCACCTATTCTGTCCAACGCATCCTGCACCACCAATAACGTAGCTGCTATGGTGAAAATATTGGATGATAACTGGGGTATTATCGATGGTTATATCACTACGGTTCATTCTATGACGGGCGACCAGAACCTGCATGATGCACCGCATAAGGACTTACGCCGTGCAAGGGCGGCATCAGCTTCCATCATCCCTACAACAACAGGAGCGGCTAAAGCCATCACCAGTATTTTTCCGCATCTCGAAGGAAAGTTAGGCGGGGCAGGCATTCGTGTACCGGTGCTGAATGGCTCTCTTACCGATTTTACCTGTAGCTTAAAAAAACAAACCACTGTCGAAGAGATCAACCGTGCATTTAAAGCTGCTGCAGAAGGGCCTATGAAAAATGTATTGGAGTATACTGAAGATCCTATTGTTTCTACCGACATATTAGATAACCCGCACAGCTGCATATTCGACTCAAAGCTCACCTCCATAGTGGGCGGCCTGGTTAAAATTGTGGGTTGGTATGACAATGAAATGGGTTATTCAGCCCGCCTGGCCGACCTGGTTACAAAAATAAGCGTGTTAAACCATGATCAGGTTTATACCGGTTGAAGACCTGTTAGCCATCCGTAATGAAGTATTACGCGAGGGCAAACTAACGCTGGATGAATGCCGTTGGCCCGGCGATGAAGATGAAGGCGCATTTCACTTAGGCTATTTTGACCAGGATAATTTGGCTTGCATCGCCTCATTTCACCCAAAGCCATACGGCGAATTTAAGGGCAAAGCTTACCAGCTGCGCGGCATGGCTACGCTCGAAAAATATCGAGGCCGGGGATTTGGCAACCAGTTGGTCAATTTCGCTATTGTTTACCTGCGGGGACAAAAAGTTAATTACATCTGGTGTAACGCCCGAAAAAAAGCAGTCAGGTTTTATCAGAACCTTGGATTTGAGATCATCTCGCCCGAATTTGAACTACATGGTGTTGGCCCGCATCACGTGCTGTATTTAAAAATTCAGTAACAATCAAACACCTTTTTCATTTTTGCGTTCAGAATTTAGAATTAATTGCTGAATTTGGCTGCCCGTAAACAACGTATCTGTAAACCGCATGAAAACAGTAGATCAAATCAATTTTTTAGGAAAAAAAGCCCTTGTCAGGGTTGATTTTAATGTCCCGCTTGACAAAGACTACCATATAACCGATGATAACCGCATGACGGCCGCTTTGCCAACCATCAACAAAATATTGAAAGATGGCGGTGAGGTGATCCTTATGTCGCACCTGGGTAGGCCGAAAGGTGGTCCCGAAGAAAAATTTTCTTTAAAACATTTGATCCCTCACTTGTCCGATCTTTTAGGTCAGCAGGTAGAGTTTGCTGATGATTGTATAGGTAAAGAAGCGGTTGAAAAAGCACGAGACCTGGAAAAAGGGGAAGTGCTGTTGCTAGAAAACCTTCGCTTTTATAAGGAAGAAGAAAAAGGCGATGTAGAGTTTGCAAAAAAACTGGCCGCTTTGGGCGATGTTTATGTGAACGATGCTTTCGGTACGGCACACCGTGCTCATGCTTCAACCGCGGTGATCGCCCAGTTTTTTCCTGATGCCAAATGTTTTGGCTACCTGATGGCAAGCGAGCTGGCCAATGCCGAAAAAGTATTAAATGGTGCTGAAAAGCCGTTTACCGCTATTATGGGTGGCGCCAAGGTATCTGATAAGATAGAATTGATAGAAAAGCTGATGGATAAGGTGGATAACCTGATCATTGGTGGTGGAATGGCTTATACCTTTGCTAAAGCGCAGGGTGGTAGCATCGGTAAATCATTGGTAGAAGAAGATAAACTCGACCTGGCAAACAGCCTGATCAAAAAGGCGAAAGCTAAAGGCGTGAACCTGTTACTGCCAACCGACTCTATCATCGCCGACAATTTCTCAAATGAAGCCAACACCGACATTGCTAATAATGACAGCATTAAAGACGGCTGGATGGGCCTAGATATCGGCCCGGCATCTGTCAAAGCTTTCAGCAAAGTGGTTGAAGAATCAAAAACCATTTTGTGGAACGGCCCGATGGGCGTTTTTGAAATGGAGAAGTTTGAACAGGGTACCAAAGCCATTGCCGAAGCAGTAGTAAAAGCAACTGAAAATGGTGCTTTCTCTTTGATAGGCGGTGGTGACTCAGCTGCCGCAGTTGCGAAATTTAACTTTACCGATGAGGTAAGCTATGTATCCACCGGTGGTGGCGCTTTGCTGGAATATATGGAAGGTAAAGAGCTGCCTGGTGTAAAAGCCATAAATGATTAATACCTTTGTTAACGATTTATCAAAGCCCCTTAAATTGAGGGGCTTTTTTGTTAACTCGCTTTGTGATTACTATTAACACTCAATAATTAATGAAACGAAATCTACTAATAGCTTTCTGCTTTTTGCTTTTAGCTTTCTGCTCCAACTGCTCCTATGCACAGCCAAATTCTTCCGATGCTGCCTACGTAAAGGAACACTATCAGAAATATGAATACCAGATCCCGATGCGCGACGGGAAAAAGCTGTTCACCTCAGTTTATGTTCCCAAAGATCAGTCTAAAAAATACCCGATCATGATGGACAGGACACCCTACAGCGTTGCGCCTTACGGGCCTGATGTTTATAAAGGATCGCTGGGGCCATCCCCTTTGTTTTTGCACGATGGTTTCATATTTGTTTACCAGGATGTGCGCGGCCGATGGATGAGTGAAGGCATTTTTGAAGAAATGACCCCCGAAAAGGAAATCCACAAAACCAAAAATGACGTGGACGAGGGAACTGATACTTACGACACTATCGATTGGCTCATTAAAAACCTGCCCAATAATAATGGCAAGGTAGGGGTATGGGGCATATCCTATCCCGGCTTTTTCACTACTGCATCTTTACTCAGCAGGCACCCTGCCCTCGCTGCTGCTTCGCCACAGGCGCCAATGGCCGACCTGTACCGCGATGATGCTTTTCATAACGGTGCCTTTATGCTGGTAGCCAATTTTGGTTTTTATCCCGGCTTTACCAACAGGCAGGACGATAAGCCAACCCAGCGTCGCGGCAGTCGTTTTGAATACGGTACTGAAGATGGCTACGAGTTTTACATGAACATGGGCTCGGTAAAAAATACCAACGATAAATATTATAAGGACACCATCCGTTTGTGGAACGAAATGCTGGACCACCCCAACTATGACCAGCACTGGAAAGACCGCAATGTTCTTTATCATCTGCACGATATCAAAACCCCGACTTTAGTTACCGGCGGCTGGTATGATGCGGAAGACTTATACGGTGCGATCAATACTTATAAAACTTTGGTAAAAGAGAATCCTAAAACGCCTGTTTATTTCACTATGGGGCCCTGGGTACATGGCGGCTGGTCGCGCGGTAACGGCGACCATTTAGGCGATGTGGATTTTGGCGGGCCCACCGGTCCGTTCTACCGCGAAAAGATAGAGTTTGCATTTTTTAGCCATTACTTAAAGGGTACCGCAATGGACCTGCCTAAAGTATCCACCTTTGAAACGGGCGTAAACAAATGGAAGACTTATAATACCTGGCCACCAAAAGAAGCTGAAGAAAAGAACCTTTATTTATTGCCGGGCGGAAAACTATCATTTGAAGCGCCTGCTGGTACAAAAGATACTTTTGATGAATTTATATCTGATCCTAACAAACCTGTGCCTTTTTATGATGGCATTACACTGGATATGCAACGCGAGTACATGACCGGCGACCAGCGCTTTGCCGCCCGCAGGCCTGATGTACTGACCTATCAGACCGATGTGCTTGATAAAAATGTGACGCTCGCCGGTAACATATGGGCTAATTTAAAGGTAGCCATAACAGGCACCGATGCAGATTGGGTAGTGAAAGTGATCGATGTGTACCCTGATTCAGCCCGGAATAATAAGTTTACCGCTAAAGGCACATATATGTCTCACTATCAGCAAATGGTACGCAGCGAAGCCATTCGCGGCAAGTTCCGTAATGCTTTTGATAAACCCGAGCCTTTTGTGCCCGGCCAGGTTACCCCTGTAAACTGGGAGTTACAGGATGTGCTGCATACCTTTAAAAAGGGCCATAGAATTATGGTACAGGTACAAAGCACCTGGTTCCCGCTAATCGACAGGAATACACAGCAGTTCCAGGACATCATGAAGGCAAAAGATACCGACTTTAAAAAGGAAATACATAAGGTTTATACTTCAAAGGAACATCCGAGCTTTTTGAAGGTAAGGGTAATGGAATAAATTATGGGAGAAAAATTAAGTCCAGAACTGCTGGCCCTTTACAAAGCCATTGACAAAATATTATGGGAAGATTGGGATCCAATTGGTATGAAATATTTAAAAGGTCCAAGGGATGAATATAGAAGTTATGTTCCTGTTATTTTTAGTTTAAAAATCAATGGCGCAAGCATTGAAGCTATTACATTGAAGCTTTTTGAAATCGAAACGCAAAGTATGGAATACGACAATGGATTTGAAAATTGTAAACGAGTAGCCGGAATGATATTTAATTTAAAATACTGATATCGGTGGCTTATAGCGATGGGTTTTTAAACCCATCGCTATATTTGTTAATATGAAGATTTTCCGGATCATATTTTACCAGGCTGTTTTTGTGGTTTTACCTTTTGCTGCTTTCTGCCAGGATAAAACTCAACCCTACATCCTCGAACACGAAAGCGACATCGCTAAAACCGAAGCAGGCACACACAATGGCGGAGGTAGCACTACAGGCTATAGTTTCTTTTCAAAAGCCGATAATCTGAAAACAACTTTTCGCAAACGGGTACTACATCCCGGGTCGGCTATAGGCTATCATCTGCAAAAAGAGGACGAGATCTATTATATCATCAGCGGTACTGGTGAAATGCAGATGAACGGCAAATCATTCCTGGTAAAAGCAGGAGATGCCATATTAACAAGGCCCGGCAGCTCACACGGTTTAAAGCAGACAGGGAGTGAAGATTTGGTTATTATCATCACTTATTGACTTAACAGAAGCGCCACTTCCATTTTTAACCTGGGTAGATGATTCATAACCACATTCCAGATAACTGTGTCGTTAACATTGTCATAGGCATGGATAACTTTGTTTCTAAGATCAACAATAAGTCTGGCGTAGGATATAGATATATCCGTGATACTTTTAAAAGTTTATTAACGGCTTCGCCTACAATTTCTAATTCCCTTTCTACTGCCCGCCGCTTCGTTTTATTGGATTTATATTCTGTAAATATCCTTCTACCTTCAAGATGGTCATCAATTGAATCAATAGCTTGTATAATATCTGTGAGCAATTTCTTCTCTTCAATGCTCATAGCACCTGTAATTTCTGATTATTTATACTTTGCAATAAATAAGGGTTAGTCAGAGTTTCTTCAGCCACAAGGTCAACCTCACAGCCTAACAGATTTTGCAAAGCATATAACAGGTTAAAGTAATTATCCCCGTAGGTCTTATAATCCAACCCTTCAGTAAAACTTATAACAAAATCAACATCGCTATCCTCCTGCATTGTTCCCGTAGCCGCACTTCCAAATGCATAGGCATGCGCAACATGATGTGTGCGCATTAATTGTTGTATTTGAAGCAATTTAGACTGGATGATATTTTGCATCACTGGTATATATGTTGGTAAATTTAATAATTTAATTTTAGAAGCTTCTTTTTAGTAAGTAAATGACAGTCTTATAATTCATGAAAGAAATAGACCTTTTTTACCTCCAGCAAGAAGACCCGGTAAAAAGCTGCCTGCTCTTTTTGCGGGAGCATATCCTTCAGTACGACGCAAATATCACCGAAGCCTGGAAATACAGGATGCCTTTCTTTTGTTATAATGGCAAGATGTTTTGTTACCTGTGGACGCACAAAAAGAATGGCCTGCCTTACATCGGCATTGTTGAAGGCAAAAAGATAGATCATCCCGCATTGATCATCGAGGACCGTGCCCGTATGAAGATCATGCTGCTTGATCCCAATACCGATCTACCTATAGAAACTATCGATTCCATCCTTAAAACCGCACTCAGCTTTTATAAATAATTACCTGCTTTGTTGCGAATTGTAACAATGGTTCGTAATGATTAAAAAAGTAAATATGTATAAGAGTCTTTCTATCCTGCTATTATCAATTGTACTGCTTTCGGCATGCTCTAAAAATAAACCGCAAAAGCCAGCCTGCGGATCACAGGTGTGTACTGCTATTTTTGCCACAGTCGGTATTCATTTTACGGATAAGCAGGGCAATGCTATAGCGGTCGAAAATTTCACGGTATTTAATTTAAGCTCCAATAAAATACTAACACCGGGTGTACCAAACCTTGACCTGGTAAAAGGCTATTACATCATAGCCTCTGATAGCGATAAACAAGATTTCTCAACTGATGGTGATAACATAAGGGTATCGGCAACAGACCCGGCAACCAATCAGACTAAAACCGCCACTTTCAAAATATCCGGTGGATGCAATTGCCACGTCGGAAAACTGTCAGGGCCGGATACCTTGGCTTTTGATTAAAGCTATTCCAGTACTACGGTTTTATTTTTACTGATAAACACGCGGTCGTCAAAAACCAGTCTTAAGGCCTTGGCCAAAACTGCGGTTTCAATTTCTTTGCCCGCCTTCATCATATCACTTGCGGTATGGGTATGATTAGCAGGGATGATCTGTTGTGCGATGATAGGCCCTTCGTCCAAACGGTCGGTCACAAAATGGGCTGTGGCGCCCACCAGCTTCACCCCGCGCTGGTAAGCCTGTTTGTAGGGGTTAGCACCTGCAAAGGCCGGTAAAAACGAGTGGTGAATATTAATGATCCTCTTGGGATAGCAGCTCACAAAATCAGCCGATAAAATGCGCATAAATTTGGCGAGGACAATGTAATCAGGGGCGTACTGTGCTATAACATCCAGCGCCTGTTTTTCAGAAACCGGGGATGCGCTTTCAAAGGGAACATGATGGAATGGGATATCAAAACGCCTGCAAATATCTTCGAGTGTGGTGTGATTCCCAATAACACACTGCACGGAAGCACCCAGGGTTTTAAAGTAGTTTCGTACCAGGATATCGGCCAGGCAATGATATTCTTTGGTTACCATCACAACCACCTTTTTTACAGGATCGGGGTTTACCTTAATGATGGCATCTGCGGGAATTATCCGGCGAAGCTTTCCTTCAAGCAGTTCAACGTTTGCCTGGGTGTCTATTTCCAGCCGCATAAAAAATAAATTCTCATCCTTGTCCACATGCTCATGCATCGACAGGATGTTAAATTCTTCTGCGGCCAGCAAGCCGGATATTTTCGCAACCAGGCCAATTTGGTCGCTGCATTCAATTGTGATAACCATAATTTAATTGGGCAACAATATAGGTAATTACCCTAATAAAACGTATTACGTTAAATAGACACTAAGGTTTGGCCGTATTCATCGACACATAGGGGCAATTAACCGATACATTGTTCGTTGGCGAAATTATTTGTTGCAACTTCGATTTACAGACCCAAACACAACGCAATGGAAGTATCCAATTCAGAAAAAAGACTGTTAGTGCTCCATAAAAGTAGCAGAATGTCGTCGCCCATCGGCAAAGTAATGCTTTACAGCGAATCTAATTATCTGAAAGCCGGCGTAGCGGAATCCATCAACCCTGATTTCCTGGTGACAGATTGCCAGATGCTGGGAAACGATTATGTACTCATTTGCCGCGACCTGAAAACTGATGATAGCCTGTCGAAAGTCGCCCCAATTATTGTTGCTACCGCCAGCCGCCCGAAAAAGATTTCCGGATCTGCTAAAAGTGATACAGCATTGTTGAGGCCTCAGGATATAAAAATACTGGCCTTTAAAATAAGGAAGCTATTGTCAACATTCGGGTTCGCCTACCTGGTAATGAATAACAAGACAAAAAATGTAACTTCCGAAGCCTCGCTTGCCTGAATTACACAAAGTCCTCTAATTAAATACATAGTAATAAATATGGGTTGCTTTGCTTGCAGGCGACCCATTTTATTATTATATCTTTACCTCTGCTGTTTGTTTTTTCCTATACGCTTCTCATAGCCTTTATTACCTTGCTTTTTAATCCTGTATCTTTTTAAAGGGATTTAAAACCAGCATTTTCCGTGCTTTCTTTTTCGCCGCAATCCACAGCATATTTCTTTTATCATTTATAGTAGCCTAACAGCATTATAAAGCTTAGTCATTGTTAGTCAGGCTTCTTGATCTGCATTGCCCCGCTATTGCCAAAATTAAGCCGTTTTACACATGGAAAAATTAATTAAAGTGGGGAACAAAAAAATAAAAATGACTGTTGAAAACTTTTTGGTGGGAAAAAGTGTAGAAAAGTGGGAAAAGTAATTTACTTTTACTCTACTTAAAGTGCATAAGTGTTAAAATGTCTCATTTTTTAGGCGAATTCGATTGTAAACTGGATGCCAAAGGCAGGATGATGATCCCCGCGTCCCTCAAAAAACAGCTTCCTGAAGCTGAAAAGGAGGGTCTTGTGATCAATCGCGGCTTTGAAAAGCATTTGGTGGTTTACACCCGAAAAGAATGGGACAAGATCATTGACGACCACAGCAGGCTGAACCAATACGAAAAAAGAACGCGCGAGTTTATCAGGTATTTTACCCGTGGTGCCTCTGAATTGCTGCTGGATTCGGCTAACCGCGTATTGTTGCCTAAAGCTTTGATGGAATACGCAGGTATCGCTATCAATACAGAAGTGGTGCTGGCCTGTCAGCCAAACAAGATTGAATTATGGGCTAAGGATGCTTATGACCAGGCATTGGATAACGAGCCGGAGAACTTTGCAAAATTGGCCGAGGAAGTAATGGGAAGCGGAAGGAGGAGAGATGATGAGTAATTACCATACCCCGGTGATGCTGAAGGAATGTATTGACGGATTAAATATCCGTCCTGAGGGCACCTATGTGGACGTGACCTTTGGTGGAGGAGGGCATTCGCGCGAGATCATGAAGCATTTGGGCGAAGATGGTCGTTTACTGGCATTTGACCAGGATGCCGATGCGCAGCAAAATATCATTGTTGATGACCGCTTTGAGTTTATAGATCAGAATTTCAGATATCTCAAAAACTTTAGCCGTTTGCACAACGCAATTCCGGTTGATGGTATACTGGCTGATTTGGGTGTATCATCCTATCAATTTGACCAGGCCGAACGTGGTTTCTCTATTCGTTTTGATGCCGAGCTGGACATGAGAATGAACAGGGCAGGAGGGTTGAGCGCAAAGGAGGTGGTAAATACTTATGAGGAGGCCGATCTGCACCGCATCTTCGGTATTTATGGCGAGATTAAAAATGCAAAGTCATTGGCAAAAACAATTGTCACAGCGCGCCTGAATACATCCATCAATACAGTTGCGGATCTGAAAAATGTGATCATCGGACTCATCCCGCGGGGTAAAGAGAATAAATACTTGGCGCAGGTTTTCCAGGCGCTGCGAATAGAGGTAAACCAGGAACTGGAAGCATTAAAAGATTTTTTAATACAGTCGGCAGAAGTGCTGGTATCCGGCGGACGGCTGGTAGTAATGTCTTACCACTCGCTTGAAGACCGGCTGGTGAAAAACTTCATTGCCAAAGGCAAATTCAGCGGCGAGGTAGAGAAAGATTTTTATGGTAATGATCAGAAACCTTTTGAGGCGGTAAGTCGCGGAGCGATAACAGCCTCTGAGGAAGAGATAAAAAATAATAACAGGGCACGGAGCGCTAAATTAAGAATAGCGGTAAAAAAATGAATCGTTTACGTTCAGAAATTCCGGAAGAAGAAGTTGAGAAAGAGCTCATCGTAGAGGAGAAACAACCTGAAAAGGAAATTTCAGAAAGTGCTCTATGGCAGGCTTTTGTCAAAAAATTCAATGCCGAAAAAGCAACCAGCGCTTTGCCTTTTATCCTGTTCCTGGTGCTTTTAGGTATGCTCTACATCGGCAATATGCACCTGGCCGAAAAAAATATCAGGAGCATTGATAAGCTGACTAAGGAAGTAAAGGAACTGACCTGGGACTATAAAACTACTAAGGCCGACCTGGCTTTCAAAAGTACACTGACCGAGGTGGCCAAGCGTGTAGATACCCTGGGGATCAAAGAATCAATTGAACCGCCGCAAAAGCTAAAAGTACAGGAGGTGAAAGATGAGCATTAAGCTAAGTATCCGCACCAATATACTTTTAAGGGTATACCTTGCCTTCGGGCTGATACTGCTTTTTGCGGGTGCGGTAGTGTTCCAGCTTTGCCGGGTGCAATTTGCACAGGGAGCAAAATGGAAAGCCATGTCAAGCACGCTATCTACCCAATATATGAATGTAGAGGCGGGACGGGGTAATATTTTTGCGGATGACGGTAGTTTGCTTGCCACATCTGTTCCTGAATATGAATTGCATATGGATATGCTGGCAGGGGGTATTGCAGATGACGATGTGTTCCAGGAAAAGGTAGATTCACTGGCATCCAGCCTTTCGCATTTTTTTGGGGATAAGTCAACCCGTGAGTATGCAAAACTATTGCGCAGCGCCCGTAAGGACGGGGATCGTTATGAATTGATCCGCCGGAAAGTAAGTTTCCAGGAATTAAAAGAGGTGCGCAAGTTCCCCATATTCAATATGGGTAAATACAGAGGCGGGCTGATCGTGATCCAACAGAATAAGCGCATCCTACCCTATCGCTCACTGGCTGCCCGTACTATAGGTTATGAAAATGAGAATGCAAAAAATGCTGCCGGGAAACCGGTTGCTGTTGGTTTGGAGGGTGCTTATGCGGATTATATTAATGGGGAGAATGGCAAGCGCCTGATGCAGCGCATGGCAGGCGGCGTTTGGAAGCCCGTAAATAATGATGACGAAATAGATCCAAAGGAAGGCGCGGATATTATCTCGACCATTGATGTCAATTTCCAGGATGTGGCACAGGAAGCTTTGAAAAAGCAACTGATCAAAAGCGGTGCCGACCATGGCTGCGTTGTGTTAATGGAAGTAGCCACGGGCGAAATAAAAGCCATAGCTAACTATACCCGCACAAAAGATGGCGATTACCAGGAGCGCATGAACTATGCCATCAGCGAATCTGCCGAGCCGGGTTCAACCTTTAAACTGGCATCTTACATGTCGCTGCTTGATCAGCACAAGATCGATACCAGCTCATTGGTGAATGTTGAAAATGGCCGATATAATGTACTGAACCCGCGAAACGGCAAGATCGTGCTAAAAATTCATGATGCGGAAGATCCCGGTACCATCATAAGCGCAAAACGGGCTTTTGAAGAGTCATCCAATGTAGGAGCCGCCAAATTGGTTTACGCGCATTATCATAGCAATCCGCAGGAATTTACTGATAAACTATACAGTTATCACCTGAATGAAAGGGACGGTCTGCAAATACCGGGTGAAGGTGCACCGCGCATCAAAAACCCGGAATCAAAGGATTGGAACAAACTGCAATCGCTTTACCAGATTGCTTATGGCTATGAGTCGAAGCTGACGCCTTTGCAGATGCTTACCTTTTATAATTCGGTGGCTAACAACGGTAAAATGATAGCGCCGATCTTCGTGAGCGAGATCCGCGAGTTAGGTAATACGGTTGAACGTTTCCAGGCAAGGGTGATTAATCCTAAAGTATGTTCGGACGAAACACTGGCAAAGGTGAGAGGTATGCTGGAAGGCGTAGTGCAGGAAGGTACCGGAAAACTGGTGATCAAAAATAACTTATACAGCGTAGCCGGTAAAACAGGCACGGCTCAGATTGCTAACGGAAAACTGGGCTATGGCGCTAAAACGTCGCACCAGGCAAGTTTTTGCGGTTATTTCCCTGCTGATAAGCCAAAATATTCCATGATCGTGGTCATACAAAATCCGACCATAGGCTCACACCTGGCTGCCTGGGTAGCAGGGCCGGTGTTTAGGGCTATTGCCGATAGGGTTTACTCAAGCGACCTGGAAATGAACCAGAGCGTCCCGCTCCGTTTTGTGGGCAACACACAATTACCAAAAGCTAAAACCGGTAACCGGAAAGCAGTACAGGCGGTGTACAATAAATTGAATATTAAGCCACTGTATGCTTCCAACAATACAGGTGTAGATACCAGTAACGGACTGGCATTTGAAGAAAATAAAATTAGCAAGAACGCCGTGCCCGAAGTGACCGGCATGGGCCTGAGCGATGCTTTATATGTATTGGGAAATGCAGGATACCGTGTTGCCGTACGTGGTGCGGGAACGGTGGTGAAGCAATCGGTTACCGGTGGTAGTATCATTCCAAAAGGATCAAAAATTATAATCGAACTACAATGAGGTATTTGAGTGACATTTTAGAGGGACTTGCATTTACCGAACTTCATGGTAGTGCCGACATGGAGATCAGTGCCGTTGTTTTTGATTCGCGCCAGGTGGTGCCGGGATCATTGTTTGTTGCGGTAAGAGGCACACAGGTTGATGGACACGATTATATAGAACAGGCGGTGAGCAAAGGCGCGGTGGCTGTAATTTGCGAAGACCTGCCCGCCCATGTTACGGGCGAAGTGGATTTCTTCATGGTAGCTGATACTTCGATTGCCTTGGGTACCGTGGCCGCTAATTTCTATGATAATCCATCCAAAAAATTAAAGCTGGTAGGTGTTACCGGTACAAACGGTAAAACCACCATTGCGACCCTTCTTTATAAATTATTCCGCGACCTGGGATATAAATGCGGATTGCTTTCAACTGTGGAAAACCAGATAAACGGCGAAGTGGTAGCGGCTACACATACTACCCCAGACCCGGTTGTATTAAATATGCTGCTTGATGAGATGGTAACCAAAGGCTGCGACTATTGCTTTATGGAAGTAAGCTCGCACGCCATTGTGCAGCACCGTATTGCCGACCTGCAGTTTACAGGCGCAATATTCTCTAACCTGACCCACGATCATTTAGATTATCATAAAACATTCGACAGTTACCTGAAGGCTAAAAAGTCATTTTTCGATGGCCTGCCAAAAAATGCATTTGCCCTAACCAATGTTGACGATAAGAACGGGATGGTAATGCTGCAGAATACTGCGGCGCATAAAAAAAGCTATGGTTTAAAGAATATGGCAGATTACAAAGCCAAAATAGTCGAGAACCAATTCAGCGGGTTGCTATTAAATATCGACAACGAGGAAGTATGGTTTAAGCTGGTGGGAACATTCAACGCTTATAACCTGATGGCGGTTTATGCTACTGCAATGCTGCTCGATCAGGACAAGGCAAAAGTATTGACCAGCCTGAGCAAACTCACAGGCGCCAGGGGAAGGTTTGATTATGTAATAGCGCCAAATGGCATTATCGGTATTGTGGATTATGCGCATTCGCCTGATGCGGTGCAGAATATATTAAGTACAGTACATGATGTGCGCAAAGGCAAAGAGAAAGTAATCACTGTATTGGGTTGCGGCGGCGACAGGGATAAAACCAAACGTCCGATAATGGCAAAGGTGGCCTGCGAATGGAGTGACAAGGTAATATTCACCTCAGATAACCCGCGATCAGAAGACCCTGCCCAGATCATTAAGGATATGGAAGTAGGGGTCGACCCGGCCTTTAAAAGGCATACGATGAGTATTGTTGACAGAAGGGAAGCCATCAAAACCGCTTGTAACCTGGCTCAGCCCGGAGACATTGTGGTAATAGCCGGAAAAGGTCACGAAAAATACCAGGAAATAAAAGGGGTGAGAAACCATTTTGACGATAAAGAAGAGTTGATGGAAGTTTTTAAACTGTTGGATTGAGGATGTGCAGATGTGCGAATGCGCAAATGTGAGAATAAATAGAATGTATCAATAATAAGATATCAGATAAGATAATTTCATCAACAAAAAATTAGATAATTAAAAAATCGCAAATAAGCATATCTGCACATTCGCACATCTGCATATCTGCACATAAAAAGAAGGAATGCTGTATTATCTGTTCACTTACTTAGGAAAAAACTATAGTATACCCGGAGCGGGGGTGTTCCAGTACATCACGTTCAGGATGGCCATGGCGGTGATCACTTCGCTGATCGTTACCACGGTTTATGGCCGGCGGCTGATAGATTATTTAAGATTTAAACAGGTTGGGGAAACGGTAAGGAATTTAGGTCTGGAAGGCCAGATGCAAAAAGCAGGCACCCCTACAATGGGCGGTATCATTATCATACTCGGCATATTGATCCCTACATTGCTGTTTGCCAAGTTGAGCAATGTATATGTACTGATGATGCTGGGGACAACACTTTGGCTGGGTGCTATTGGTTTCATGGATGATTATATCAAAGTATTCCGTAAGAATAAGGAAGGCCTGGCAGGGCGATTTAAGATCACCGGACAGGTCGGACTGGCGCTGATTATCGGATTTACCATGTACAGTAACCCTGACATCATTATCAGGCAGGAAGTGAAACCGCCGATCAAATATGATGCACCTGTTGAGTATCACATGAAAGGCAATAAACAGGTGTATACCCAGAATGTAAGGTCAACAAAAACCACCGTGCCGTTCTATAAAAATAATGAGTTTGATTATGCTAAGGTGCTTAAGTTCTTAGGGAAAGGCTATGAGCGGTATGACCTGGTAGTTTTCATGTTGTTCGTGATCATTATTATCACCGCAATATCCAACGGGGCTAATATAACAGACGGAATAGATGGATTGGCTACGGGCACTTCGGCGATAATAGGTGTCACGCTGGCGATATTGGCCTACGTATCGGGCAACACGGTAATAGCCGATTACCTGAATATCATGTATATCCCTAACTCGGGCGAGCTTGTAATTTTTGCCGGTGCATTTGTGGGGGCTTGTGTAGGGTTTTTATGGTACAACTCTTTCCCCGCCCAGGTATTTATGGGCGATACGGGAAGCCTGGCCATCGGTGGTATTATCGCCGTATTTGCCATCATGATCCGTAAGGAACTGATGCTGCCCTTGCTGTGCGGCATTTTCCTGATCGAAAACCTGTCAGTTATTATGCAGGTGTCCTGGTTCAAGTTTACTAAAAAGCGATATGGCGAGGGGCGACGGATATTTTTAATGGCGCCGCTGCATCACCATTATCAAAAAAAGGGTTTTCATGAATCAAAAATAGTGACGCGTTTCTGGATCATCTGCATTATGCTGGCGATCCTGACGGTAATCACGTTGAAGTTGAGGTAACCCCCTAACCCCCTGAAGGGGGAATGAGAGAAGAATAAAAAATAAACGTAGAATGAAGGAGAACAAAAGCATACCCAATCAAAAACTCCCCCTTCAGGGGGTTGGGGGGCTGCTTGTAGTACTTGGCGCCGGCGAAAGCGGGGTGGGTGCGGCATACCTTGCTCAGCAGCAGGGCTATGAGGTTTTTGTTTCAGATTTCGGTGCTATCGCAGATAATTATAAAAAGCAATTGCAGGACTGGAATATCCGCTTTGAAGAAAATCAGCATACCGAGGCTGAAATATTAAGCGCGGTTGAGGTAGTTAAAAGTCCGGGTATACCGGAGAAAGCGCCGATAGTTAAAAAATTAAAGGAGAAAAATATACCGGTCATATCGGAGATAGAATTTGCAGGGCGATATACGGATGCCATGATCGTGGGCATCACCGGCTCAAATGGTAAAACAACCACTACCAGTTTAACCTACCATATTCTGAAGAACGGGGGTTTGAATGTGGGTTTGGCTGGTAACATAGGCAAAAGCTTTGCCTACCAGGTAGCTACAGAAAAGTTCGACTGGTATGTACTGGAGCTAAGCAGCTTTATGCTGGATGATATGTACCGGTTTAAGGCACACATCGGCGTGTTATTGAATATCACACCCGATCACCTGGACAGGTATGATTATAAACTGGAAAATTATGCGGCATCAAAATTCCGCATCACACAAAATCAAACGGCTAACGACTATTTTATTTATTGTGCCGATGATCCCGAAACGATAAAAGGGATGGAGGCACGAAAGTTTAACGCACAACAATTACCATTTAGCATTAAAAAAAAAACTGAACCGGGAGCGTATCTCGATAAGGACAATATTGTCATAAACACACTAAAAGAACATTTTGAAATGTCGATCAACGATCTGGCCCTGCAGGGTAAACACAATCTTTACAACTCAATGGCTTCGGGTATTGTAGGTAAGCTACTCGATATCCGTAACGAGACCATAAGGGAGAGTATGGGTAGTTTCAGGAACATTGAGCACCGTCTTGAGTTTGTTGCCAAAATATCCGGCATCAGTTTCATTAATGATTCAAAGGCAACCAATGTCAATTCCACCTGGTATGCGCTGGAAAGCATGACCAGCAATGTGGTACTTATCCTCGGCGGAGTAGACAAAGGCAACGACTATAGTATGCTCCAAGACCTGGTAAAGCAAAAGGTTAAAGCGATTGTATGCTTAGGTAAAGATAACCGCCGTATACACGAGGCTTTTGATGATACCGTAGAGGTTATTGTAAACACCTTTTCGGCCCAGGAAGCTGCCCAGGTAGCTTATCATTTGGCTAAAAAAGGGGACACAGTATTATTATCGCCAGCTTGTGCCAGCTTTGACTTATTCAAAAACTACGAAGACAGGGGCAAGCAGTTTAAACAGGCAGTTAAGGAACTGTAGATGTGCAAATATGCAAATGTGCGGATGTGCAAATGATAAATTTAAAATATGATTAAATAAATACTATGAACAGTAAGCCGAACTTAATAATTGACCTGACATTCAATTTTGCGATAAAAATTATTGAATTCACAGAAATGCTTGAATCAAAAAAGAAATTCAACATGGCAAATCAATTATTTAGAAGCGGTACATCAATTGGGGCAAATGTGCGTGAAGCGCAGGGTGCAGAAAGTAAAGTTGATTTTAGACATAAATGTAAAATAGCTTATAAGGAAGCGGAAGAAACAGCCTATTGGTTGTTGTTATGTAAACACGCAAAAAATTATCCATTTGAAGAAAGTATGTATGATGAGATACAGTCAATAATTAAAGTATTAGGAAAAATCATTTCATCAACACATTAAATAATAAGGTATTTGCACATCTGCACATTTGCATATCTGCACATAACTAAAACGGCGGCATGAATAAGATACTAAACAATACAAAGGGGGACAGGTGGATATGGCTTATAGTCATATTGCTTTCGGCTATATCGTTGTTAGCTGTTTACAGCTCGACGGGTACGCTGGCTTATAAGCGCGGTGTGGGTGTCGAGTCGATATTGTTTAAACACCTGGCGATGGTAGTAGGCGGTATTGCGCTGATGTATTTTTCGCACAAGCTGGATTACCGCTATTATTCGGGAATATCCAAACTGCTAATGATAGTTACCATTCCTTTGTTGTTATATACCCTGGTATTTGGTGCGCATATCAATAATGCCAGCAGGTGGATAGCTATCCCCGGCACAGGTTTCAGTTTCCAGACTTCCGACTTAGCCAAACTGGCTTTGATCACCTACCTGGCACGTACATTATCGCGTAAGCAGGAAAAGATAAAGGATGTAAAACAATCTTTCATCCCTATAATGGGTGCGGTTTGTTTGATATTTATCCTGATCGCCCTGGCAAATTTGTCGACAGCCTTAATGCTGTTCGGTGTAAGTATATTACTATTGATCATTGGTCGCATCAGCATCAAGCAAATAGGCATCACCTGCCTGGCAGGCGCTGTATTACTGGCAGGCGTTATCTTTTTAGGGCCAAGGCGGCATACCTATATCTCGCGTATGCATACTTATATGCACCCCGAAAAAGCAGGTGCTGATAAGTCTTTCCAATCAGATCATGCCAAAATTGCCATAGCCACAGGGGGCATATTTGGTAAAGGTTTAGGTCATAGCGAAGAAAAGAATTACCTCCCCGAAGCATTTTCGGATGAGATATACGCCATTATTATTGAAGAGTGCGGCCTGTTTGGCGGCCTGGTATTAATAGGCCTTTACCTGTTTTTATTATACCGGTGTATCAAAATTGTAACTAAAGCGCCCAAAGCATTTGGTGCTTTACTGGCAGCAGGCCTGAGCTTCAGTTTGACCATACAGGCATTTGCCAATATGGCTGTGGCAGTAGGGTTAGGACCGGTAACAGGTGTGCCTTTACCATTGGTCAGTATGGGCGGTACATCGATACTGTTTACAAGCGTGGCTTTTGGGATAATTTTATCGGTAAGCAGGGATATTGATGAACCCAAAAAAGTGGTAGTAGGTGAGATAAGGGAAGTAGCGGTGGCATAGCCCCCCAACCCCCTAAAGGGGAGGAATAAAATAAAACATAAATGGAGAAAAGTAAAGATATAGCTAATCAAAAACTCCCCCTTCAGTGGGTTGGGGGGCTTGGTAAGCGTATAATCATAAGCGGAGGCGGCACAGGAGGACACATCTTCCCGGCTATTGCTATTGCCAATGCTCTGATGAAGCTTGATCCGTCTACAAAAATATTATTCGTTGGCGCTAAGGGTCGTATGGAAATGGAGCGGGTGCCTGCTGCAGGTTATGAAATTATTGGGTTAAACATCCAGGGGATACAGCGTAAATCAATATTTAAAAATTTGCTCTTCCCTTTTAAACTGGCAGGTAGCGTGCTGGATTCGATAAGGATCATTAAAGATTTTAAACCTGATGCCGCAGTAGGTGTCGGTGGTTATGCTTCGGGGCCGTTGTTGTATGCAGCATCGATAAAAAATATTCCATACCTGATACAGGAGCAAAATTCTTATGCAGGTATCACTAATAAAAGATTAGGCAAAAAAGCCCGGAAAATATGCGTTGCTTTTGACGGGATGGAGCAATTTTTCCCGGCGGATAAGATCATTAAAACAGGCAACCCTGTCAGGCGTGAATCGGTGGATATAAAAGGCAGGAGAGAAGAAGCATTTAAAGAGTTTAAACTGTCTCCGGCCAAACAAACCATCCTGGTAACCGGTGGCAGTTTAGGCGCACGTACTTTAAATAACAGTGTGATTGCTGGTCTGCAAAAGCTTACGGATGCTGATGTGCAGCTGATATGGCAAACAGGTAAACATTATTTTGCTGAGATAAACGAGAAAATAGGGCATAGCAATTCAGCCAATATCCGTGTACTGGAATTTCTAAACCGGATGGACCTGGCCTATGCTGCGGCTGATGTGATTATCTCAAGAGCGGGTGCAGGCACTATTGCCGAACTGTGCGTGGTGGGTAAACCGGTCATCCTGGTGCCTTCGCCGAATGTGGCCGAAGACCATCAGACCAAGAACGCACAATCACTGGTAAAAGAGCAGGCCTGCGAATATGTGACAGATAAAGATGCGGTGGAGGGATTAATTGATGCGGCCTTGCTGCTTTTAGATGACGAAAAGAAGAAAAAAATATTAAGCGACAACATCAGCAAACTGGCTTTGCCCAATGCAGATGAAGTGATCGCGAAAGAGGTTATTCAAATAACAGGTTAAACTAAATTTCAGCCTACCCTCTGCGCGGTTGCAGGGGGAGGCTTTTTTGAGAAGCAAATGGAACTGCAAAATATTAAACGGGTATACTTAATTGGCATCGGGGGCATCGGCATGAGCGGATTGGCCCGCTACTTTGCTCATTTGGGTTGCATTGTTTGCGGTTACGATAAAACAGCTACCGATCTGACCGATCAATTGCATAACGAAGGCATACAGGTGATATTTGATGACAGGGAGGATTGGATACCCCTGAGCTATCAAACCCCGAATGAATGTACACTGATCATTTATACACCGGCAATTCCAAAGGATTCAGTTATTCTTAATTTCTTCCGCAGGAAAGGTTTTGAGCTATTTAAGCGTTCGCAGGTTTTAGGTTTGATTAGCAAAAGCATGTTTACCATAGCTGTCGCCGGTACGCATGGCAAAACCACCACTTCCTGTTTAGTGGCACATATCCTAAAGGATTCAGGGAAAGATTGCTCGGCATTTTTAGGAGGTGTGGCATCGAACTATGGTACCAATATGCTGTTCGGCAAAAATGATATCGTGGTGGTAGAAGCAGACGAATACGACCGGTCCTTTTTAACCTTGTATCCTGATATTGCCATCATCACCTCTATGGATGCTGATCATTTGGATATCTATGGCAGTCATGAGCAGCTAACGGAATCATTCAGGCAGTTTGCATCGCAGATTAAACAAGGCGGCACACTGATCTATCATGAAGACCTGCCATTGACTACGCAAGGTATTACCTACAGCGCACAAGGTCCGGCTGATGTAAAGGGTATCAATATTCGCGTAGAGAACGGCGACTTTTATTTCGATTTTAAAAACAGCGATGTTACTATTTCAAATATAAAGCTGGGCATAGCCGGCTTGCACAATATAGAGAATGCCATAGCTGCTATTGAAGTGGCTTTAAAGCTGGATATTGAGCCGGAGTTGATAAAACATGCATTAGGCTCTTTCAAAGGTGTAAAACGCCGCTTTGAGTATATTGTAAAGAACGATAAACACATTTATATAGATGATTATGCCCATCACCCTGAGGAGTTAAGGGCAGCCATCACATCCATCAAAAAATTATACCCGGACAAAAAACTCACAACAGTTTTTCAACCACACTTATATACCCGCACACGCGACTTTGCCGATGGCTTTGCCGCGGTGCTGGATATGAGTGATGAGGTAATTATGCTGGATATTTATCCTGCACGCGAGTTGCCTATTGAGGGCGTTGATGCAGACATGATACTGGACAGGATGCAATTGTTGAATAAACGGAAATGTGGAAAACAAGAAGCAGTTGAATTGATACGAAATGAAAAGCCTGCCTTACTTTTAACGGTGGGAGCAGGTGATATAGACCAATTGGTTGGACCTTTAAAAAACGCTTTGGAAAATGTTTAAGAAACGCATCTGGCGAAATATTATGATCGGTTGTGCCTGGGCTTTGTGCCTGGGTGGACTGGTGGCGCTGATGAGTTTTATTGAGTTTAAAAAGTCGAACGTTTTTTGCAAAGAACTGAAAGTATATATCCCCGGCGACCAGTATTTTATTGACCGGCAGGAGGTAGACAATATCTTAAAGATAAACAGGCATCAGCTGGTAGGCCGTAACATGGAAAGCATCAACCTGAATGCGCTTGAGAAAAAATTGCGGGCCAACCCTTTTGTAGAGTCAGCCAAGGTATATGCGGATATGGACGGTGTGATCAAAATAGAAATAAAACAACGCCAGCCCATTATGCGGGTAATGAACCAGTTTGACCAGGATTTTTATATCGACCAGAATGGAATAAAAGTTCCGGTTTCCACAAACTTTACCTCAAAGGTATTGGTAGCTAATGGCTATATCGACGAGGTATTTGGCAAGAAGATAGATACGCTGCATACCGAAATAGCCAGGGAGTTATTTAAGACGGTACAGTTCATCAATAAAGATTCGCTTTGGAGCGCGCAGATAGCACAGGTATATGTGAACCAGGATCACGAGATAGAGTTGATACCAAGGGTTGGTAACAACAGGATACTATTGGGCAATGCCGATTCGCTGGAAAACAAGTTTCATAACCTGCTGGTTTTTTATAAACAGGCTATACCGCAGGTGGGCTGGGACAGGTATAAAATGATCAACATCAAATTTGCCAACCAGGTAGTGGGGGTAAAGAGCGATAATTTCAAAAAGGATTCGCTGAAGGCGGTTGCTGCCGAAAAGGACTCAGCTAAAATGACTAAAGACACATTCACAAACAATAATTAATATGGACAAGAGTTCGACACACGAAAAAAGTTCGCCAATTGTAGTAGGATTGGATATCGGGACTACAAAAATATGTGCTATCGTTGGCCGCCGCAGCAAAAACGGTAAGATAGAGGTTCTGGGTATTGGCAAAGCCGAATCCGCCGGGGTAACAAGAGGCATGGTATCCAATATTGATAAAACGGTGCAAGGCATCACTATCGCGGTGGATGTGGCAGGTACCCAATCTAATGTCGAGATACGCGTGGTCAATGTGGGGATTGCTGGGCAGCACATTAAGAGTTTACAGCACCGTGGGCTGATTACCCGCAGAGACCTGCAAAGCGAGATCAGCCGTAAGGACATTGATAAGCTGGTAGAAGATATGTATAACCTGGTAATGCCTCCGGGAGAAGAGATCATCCATGTATTACCGCAGGAATTTACCGTGGATAACGAGCCGGGTGTTAAAGATCCTATCGGTATGGCGGGTGTGCGCCTGGAAGCTAATTTCCATATCATCTCGGGCCAGGTTACGGCTATCAAAAATATTGTGAAGTGTGTAAACAAGGCTAACCTGGAAAGCCAGGAACTGATACTGGAGCCATTGGCTTCCTCAGAGTCTGTATTGAGTGATGAAGAGAAAGAAGCAGGCGTAGTGTTGGTGGATATAGGTGGTGGTACTACAGATGTGGCTATTTTCCATGAAGGGATTATCCGTCATACAGCCGTTATACCATTCGGTGGTAATAGTGTGACTGAGGATATCCGCGAAGGCTGCTCGGTGATGCGCAACATTGCAGAGCAATTGAAGGTAAGGTTCGGCTCGGCATTGGCTGAAGAAAATAAAGAAAACGAGATTGTTTGTGTACCTGGTCTTCGTGGCCGTGAACCAAAGGAAATATCCATCAAAAACCTGGCTTATGTGATACAGGCACGTATGGAAGAAATCGTTGATCATGTTTATTATGAGGTTAAATCATCGGGCTACGAGAAAAAATTAATTGCCGGGATAGTAATAACCGGCGGTGGTGCGCAGTTAAAACATTTACCGCAATTGGTAGAATATGTTACCGGTTTAGATTGTCGTGTAGGTTACCCGAACGAGCACCTGGCTAAAAACGAGGTGTTGCCAAAAGGTACTTATGAAGAATTACAAAGCCCAACCTTTGCCACCGGTATCGGTTTGCTGATCAAGGGTATCCAGAAAATGGAGTACGACGATGTGCCGCAAACCACCCAGGTAAAAGCGGAAAAAGCCAAATACACTGACGACAGGAAATTTGGTTTGCTGGGCAAGCTTTTAGAGACCGGAAAGAAATTTATAAAGGATGATATCAAGGATGAAGACTTCCTGAAGTAAATTATTAACAATGAGTAACTTTTCAACAATACTCACATTTGTGGACAATTATTGTTGAAAAAGCTTTAATATTACAATGGGTAAATAATAGAATTTGTCAATCACATTTAGCTGGAAATAAGGAATATGCAGTTTGAGATGTTAAAAGAGAAGTCGTCTATCATCAAAGTTATTGGTGTTGGCGGTGGCGGTGGCAATGCAGTAAACCACATGTACAAGCAAGGTATAACAGGTGTTGATTTCATCATTTGTAATACTGATGCACAGGCTTTGGAATTAAGTCCTATCCCCAATAAAGTTCAATTGGGTGCCAGTTTGACCGAAGGTATGGGCGCAGGCTCTATACCCGAAGTTGGTAAAAACTCGGCCATCGAAAATATTGATGATATTAAACAGATGTTGGGTGTAAATACCAAGATGTTGTTTATCACAGCAGGTATGGGTGGTGGTACAGGTACAGGCGCAAGCCCTATCATAGCCAAAGCAGCCCGCGAGCTTGACATCCTGACGGTAGGCATTATTACCACACCATTTTCTTTTGAAGGCAAACGCCGTAAAATGCAGGCCGAAGAAGGCTTGGAAGAGCTCAAAAAATATGTGGATTCTTTCCTGGTGATCTCTAACGACAGGCTGCGCCAGATATTTGGCAACCTGACCCTTGGTTCAGCATTTGCACAGGCAGATAACATTTTAACCACTGCTGCCAAAGGCATAGCAGAGATCATTACTTTGCCCGGTTACATCAACGTTGATTTTAAAGACGTGCGCACGGTAATGAAGGATAGCGGTGTATCCATTATGGGCAGCTCAACTGCCGAAGGTGAGAACCGCGCTTTGAAAGCTGTTGAAGGTGCATTATTATCACCATTGTTAAAAGATAATGAAATTGAAGGTGCAAGATACATCCTGTTAAATATCAGCTCCGGTGACAAAGAAGTAACCATGGATGAAGTGTCCGTGATCACCGATTTCATCCAGGAAGAAGCCGGTTTGGCTGCCGACCTGATATGGGGTAATTGCAAAGACGAAGCATTAGGTGAAAAGCTTTCAGTAACTATTATAGCAACCGGTTTTCAGACAAGGGATGAACGCGAAAAAGAGCAAAGCAGCAAGAAAGTAGTATCCATGTTGATGCCGGAAACCGAAACGCTGGTAAAACCTGTAGTGAACGAATTTATCACCCAGGTGAAAACAGAGATATCAACCGAGCCGTTTATCAAGCCTGTAAAGGATGAGCAAAAACAAGCAGGCTTATTTGACCTGTTTGCACGGTCTGCTTCTTCTGAAGATACCAGTGCTACTGTAAGGCATAATTTAACCCCGGAAGAACCTGTTGAAGCTGAACCGGAAGTAAAGGAAGAATTTACCTTTAAAATTGCCGATTCGGTAATGAACTTTGAACCTGTAAAGGAAGAAGTAGTGCCTGAACCAGAGCCCGAGCCGGAACCAGAACCTATTGCCGGTGCCGACGATCATAAAACAGACGAGAGCATAGAAGAGCAACTGCGCAAATCGCGCGAACGCATCATGCGTTTAAAAGACCTGAGCATGAAGCTGCGCAGCGGTAACATCCAGGAGATGGAAAATGTACCTGCCTATAAACGCAAGGAGATCGCATTGCAGGAAACACCACCGTCTGACGAGAGCCAGGTATCAAGATTCTCTCTGTTATCTGATGAAGAAGGAAAAACAGAGATCAGGAATAACAATTCTTTTCTGCATGATAATGTTGATTAGCATATTGTTAATAGATCATAGTTTATAGTCATTTTAAAAGAGGCACATGTTTTTGTGCCTCTTTTGGTTTGTAACATTTTTAATGGAGCTATGATCTATGAACAATCAACCAGGAACTTAAACGTTATAACCTATTATAAAAAGTTATAAGCTTTGGAAAAAGCCTCTATGAGGGCTATATTTGCACTTAATATTCATTTTAACTCAACTGCATTGGATCTATTTGATAAGATATCGAAAACTATGGGTGGCCCTATTGGCCAGCACCAGGAGTGGTCGCACGGGTACTTTTCGTTCCCGAGGCTTGAAGGCGAAATTGCCCCTCATATGATGTTTAACGGGAAAGAGCATTTAGTATGGAGTTTAAATAATTATCTGGGCCTGGCTAATCACCCTGAAGTTCGCGAAGCGGATGCCAAAGCCGCAGCAGATTTTGGTATGGCCTACCCGATGGGTGCACGTATGATGTCTGGAAATTCAAGGCATCACGAAGAGTTGGAAAATGATCTTGCCGAATTTGTAGGCAAAGAAACCGCATTCCTGCTGAACTATGGTTACCAGGGTATGGTTTCGATCATAGATGCGCTGGTCGACCGTAATGATGTGATCGTGTATGACGGCGAATCTCATGCCTGTATCATAGACGGCGTACGCCTGCATATGGGCAAACGCTTTGTTTATCAGCATAATGATGTGGAAAGCTGCGAAAAGCAACTGGAGCGTGCAACAAGGCTTGTGGAGCAGACCGGCGGTGGCATATTGCTGATTACCGAAGGTGTCTTCGGAATGTCGGGTGCGCAAGGCAAGCTTAAAGAGATCATCGCATTAAAAGATAAATTCAAATTCCGTTTGCTGATTGATGATGCGCATGGGTTTGGTACAATGGGAAAAACCGGTGCCGGCACCCATGAGGAGCAGGACTGTATAGATGGTGTCGATGTGTATTTTGGTACGTTTGCCAAGTCGATGGCTGGTATTGGGGGCTTTGTCGCCTCAAACAAAAATATCATCAGCTACCTGCGTTATAATATGCGTTCACAAACCTTTGCCAAAGCACTTCCAATGCCAATGGTTTTAGGTCTGAAAAAACGCTTTGAGCTTTTGAAGTCGAAACCAGAACTGAGAGAAAAATTATGGCTGATAGCCAGGTCACTTCAAAACGGATTGGTAGAACATGGCTTTGATATAGGCATCACTAATTCAGTAGTAACCCCGGTTTTCCTGAAGGGCGAACTGAATGAGGCCACCAGTCTTACTATGGACCTGCGCGAGAATTACAGCATCTTTTGTTCTATTGTAGTTTACCCGGTGATCCCCAAAGGGCTGATCGAATTACGCCTGATACCAACTGCGGTACATACGCTTGATGATGTAAACCGTACGCTGGATGCTTTTAGCGAAATAGCTGCCAAACTAAAAGATGGCCACTATAAAGAAAAAAATATGGTTATTGCCTAGCCCCCTCTAAATCTCCCCCAATAGGGGAGACTTTTATTTCTTGCCATTGTTGGTGTTGTCCACCAGCAATCCGGATTTTCTAAAAGCCTTTCGTATAACCGAAAGGCTTTTATATTTTTACACCTTCAACAACAACAACAACAACCTAGTATGATCACACGCCGTAATTTTATTAAACTCAATGGTATTACTACTGCCGGTATTGGCATGGGATTAAAACCCGACTGGTTTACAGTACCCTATAAAGATAGCAAACGTGTAAAACCGGAGTTGCGCAGGTTTAATAGTGCTGCTGTTGAAGATAAAATAGTAAAGATAAAAGCTGACATTGCCGATCCTGAGCTGGCATGGTTGTTTGAGAATTGCTATCCAAACACGCTGGATACAACTGTTAAGTTTAACAATAAAGGGGACAGGCCCGATACTTTCGTTATTACAGGCGATATTGATGCCATGTGGCTGCGCGATTCATCAGCCCAGGTTTGGCCATATTTGCCATTGATCAAAAACGATCCGCAATTAAAGCAGCTGATCCTGGGTGTCATCAACCGCCAGGCTAAATGCGTGCTGATAGATCCCTATGCCAATGCATTTAATGAAAGGGCAACCGGCAGCGAATGGGACAGTGACCGTACCGACATGAAACCCGAGCTGCATGAGCGTAAGTGGGAGATCGATTCCATCTGCTACCCGGTCAGGCTGGCTTATAATTACTGGAAGATCAGCGGCGACAGCAGTTTTTTTGATCATCAATGGCAAAAGGCCGGTAGGCTGATCCTCGATACCTTTAAAACCCAGCAACGTAAAAATGGACACGGTCCATACCATTTTCAGCGAAAGACCGAAGTAGCCAGTGATACATCGCCTAATGGAGGTTATGGTAACCCAATAAGGCCCGTTGGTTTGATCTGTTCCAACTTCAGGCCATCGGATGATGCGACGATCTTCCCTTTCCTGGTGCCCTCTAATTTCTTTGCGGTGATCAGCCTGAGGCAGATGGCCGAGATGTTTGAGGCCCTTGCGCACGACCATGCAACAGCTACTGCCTGTCGCGCATTGGCAACAGAAGTGGAAGCTGCCTTGCATAAATATGCTATCGGTCACCACCCGGTATATGGAAAAGTGCTGGCTTATGAGGTAGATGGTTTTGGCAACCAGTTATTTATGGACGATGCCAATGTGCCGAGCCTGCTGGCATTACCTTATCTGGGTGCATTGCCGGTAAATGATCCTTTATACCAGAGCACACGCCGTTTGGTGCTGAGCACCACTAATCCCTATTTTTTCAGGGGTAAGGCTGCTGAAGGTATAGGTGGTCCGCATGTGGGATTGGGTTATATCTGGCCCATGAGTATTATTATCCGTGCCTTAACCTCAACCAATCCGCAGGAAATAACCACCTGTTTAAAATGGCTTAAAAATACCCATGCAGGCACTGGCTTTATGCACGAATCCTTTAATAAAGACAACCCTGCCGACTTTACACGTAAATGGTTTGCCTGGGCCAATACACTTTTTGGCGAACTGATCATCAAAACACACCAATTTCATCCCGAAGTATTAAAAAGAATTATATAAGTATTTTCTAATTATTTTATAATCTAAATATTATAGATAATACGGCCGTGCATTGATTTAGTGTAAAATTGATGTTATAATTAATTTTTGCGTAAATAATTATTAAATACTGAAAGTATAAAATATTCATTATACAGGCATCGTAAATATTAATAGTTATGATAATTATTGTAAACGCCTGTTATATTAAAAATGTGGAAAAAAAGCATCGTAAGGGCAGTATTTTTTGTACGTAAAAGTTTTTTTTTTAATAAAAACCATTTAGATTAGCTTTAATTAAAACAATAAACCTCAATACTTAAAAGGAGTAACTCAAATGAAAAAATTTACTGATGTAAAAAATCTTGTTGCGTCTTTGGAAGCAGACGCTGACAAATTCTACAACAAAGGAAACAGCGCTGCCGGTACCCGTGTTCGTAAAGGCATGCAGGACCTTAAAAACCTGGCGCAATCTATTCGTCTGGAAATTCAGGAATCAAAAAACAAAGCATAAAGTATATTCTTTACTTTGTCACAAAAAAACCCGCTCCGTTAAGGCTGCGGGTTTTTTTATTGTTCCGTCCGTTACAGTGTAACACCGCAGGCAGAACATATGCGTTACTCTATCTTCTTAAAAGCTGTTAATGCACAGCAACAGGAGTGGCCAACTGTTTGGTTTCCTGGTTGATCTTTTCGGCCAGTTTAGTGCTTACCGGAACCAGTGGCAGCCTTACCGTATCGCCGCAAATACCCAAATATTTCAGTGCTGCTTTCACACCGGCAGGATTGCCCTCGGCAAATGCCATACGCGTAAAATCAATAAATGAGGAATGTATTTTTTGAGCCGATTTAAAATCGCCCTGCAAACAAAACCGGGTCATGTCAGAAAACTGGCGTGGCAGCGCATTGCCCACTACAGATATCACCCCAACTGCGCCTAAAGCAACCATTGGCAGGGTAATAGGATCATCGCCGGATATCAGCAGGAAATCTTCCGGCTTATCACGCATGATCTGGTTCATCTGGTCAAAATTACCTGATGCTTCTTTGATGGCGATGATATTTTTAAAATCGTTTGCCAGTCTTACCGTAGTCTCGGCAGAAATATTGCTGCCTGTACGACCGGGTACATTGTATAAAATTACGGGTAGCGGTGCCACTTCAGCTATCGCTTTATAATGCTGGTAAATACCTTCCTGTGTGGGTTTGTTGTATGCAGGGCTCGCAGATAATATGGCATCGTAACCGGCTACGTTAAAGGCCCTTACTTCGTTAACGATCTCGTGGGTATTATTGCCGCCAATACCCGCTACCAGGTTTACCCGGCCTGCAGCTACTTCGGCAGTAAATTCAAATATCTTCTTTTTCTCTTCCTTATTCAGTGTGACTGATTCGCCGGTTGTACCTAATGATACCAGGTATTCCACCCCGCCATCAATTAAATGATTGATCAGGTTCCGTAGTCCCTGGTAATCCACTTGTCCGTCTGCATCAAAGGGGGTCACCATTGCTACCCCTGTGCCGTAAAATCTGTTCATCGTCGTAATAAAAAAGATTGTAAATATAAAGAATAGAGATTAGAGATCAGTGATTAGAGATCAGTTTTTTGTTTCGGTGTTTCAAACGGATCAGGTGTTTTGGTTTGAAACAATTGCTTTTAGATACAACATTGTAACAATTTGAATAGGTAAAGGCACTGAAAGGCCAAATCAGAAATTAACCTTTACTTTAAATTGAATTATAGCTAAATTGCTATACCAATTATAAATCTTAAACCCAGCAACATGGAAAACGACACTCCTCAAAAGGGCAATGACATGCCCCGTGCAGAAAATGTGCAACCTTCAGCCGACCCCGGGCAAACTTCAAAAATTGATCGCCGCAAATTTGTAAAAGTAGCGGCAACGGGCGCTTTAGCTTTTAGCATTGTCCCAAGGTATGTGTTAGGTGGTCCGGGCCATATTGCACCGAGTGATAAACTGACGCTGGCCTATGTTGGCTGCGGAACGCAGGGCTTCAGGGAGATACTGCCAATGCTGGCGGTACCGTCCATACAGATCGTTGCCGTGTGCGACCCGAATAAGGATGCCGTTGGATACAGGGATTGGTCGAAGTTCGGGACCAGAGATGAGATCAGAAGGGCAATTGGCAAACCCGACTGGACCTCTGGCGGTGATAATACGGTTCCGGGTGGGCGTGATAACGCAAAGGATATTGTTGATACCTATTATAGCAGCAAACGTTCGGGTGATAATTTTAAAGGCGTAAATGCCTATGCCGATTATCGCGAACTATTGGAAAAGGAAAAGGATGTAGATGCGGTAAAGATCATCACACCTGACCATTTGCATGGCCTATTTGCCATTGCCGCCTTAAAAAGAAATAAACACGTATTGATGCAGAAACCGGTCTCCAACCGCCTAATAGAAGGAAAAGCGGTGATAGACCTGGCGAAGCAGAAACCCAATGTAGTGACCCACCTGATACCCTGGGACTCTAACGGTAAGATGGACCAGGTAATGGAATGGATCAATCATGGTAAGATAGGTAAACTGAAAGAGGTACATAACTGGACCAATCGCCCGGTATGGCCGCAGTTTCCTACCATGCCTACCGAAACGGTTGCGGTACCCGAAGGCCTGAACTGGGATCTTTGGCTGGGGCCGGAAGCAGACCGTGCGTACTCGCCTGAATATACCAATATGTTTTTCAGGGGATGGTATGATTTCGGTGGAGGCTCTATGGCCGATATGGGTCATTACAGTTTGTGGACCGTATACAATGCGCTGCAACTGACCTCGCCCGAGGTGATCATACCAAACTTAAGCCATTTTGTAACCATGAACGGTGTTACTCCAAGCCAGGTACGCAACAATTTCTCGTTCCCGATGGCCAGCTCGGTGCGGTTTAAATATCCTGCTAATGGTGATAGGGGGCCTGTCGACCTGATATGGTATGATGGCGGTATGAAACCTCCACTGCCGGATGAGTTATGGGCAATGAACGAAGAATTGCCTGCCGAAGGCTTTATGTTTGTTGGCGAAAAAGGTAAAATATTAGCAGGTTTTTATGTAGATAACCCACGCCTGTTCTCGAAGAAAAAGCCGGAAGTAAAGGCAGTATTGCCGGGTGGACAGGCTTATGGGCACGATAAAATGATCAATTCCCTAACCCTATTTGCCGACTCCTGCAAGGCCGGTAAACAATACCCCGGCAGCTTTATTGAAGCCGAGGCATTGACAGAGGCTGTTAACTTATATGCCGCTTCTTTACGCTCAGGCAAGTTGCTGAAATACGATGCGGCAAGCCGGCAGGTAACCAATATACCCGAAGCTAATAAATACCTTATGCGTGATTACCGGAACGGCTGGGACCCTAAAACCATTTAAAAGACAAAGCCATGAACAGGAGAAAATTTATTGGTCAGAGCGCAGCAGGGCTGGGAGCCATGCTCGTATTCCCGCAGTTATTAAAGGCCGAAACAGCAGCATACAAACGCCCGGTAGGGTTCCAGACCTTCCCGATACGTGATGCGCTGGCGAAAGATTTTCCGGGCACCTTAAAACTGATGGCCGGCATGGATTACCAATTGGTAGAGATGTGCTATCCCAAAGGGTACGCTAACGCAGGCTTTGGGCCATTAGTTGATGTGAAACCCGCCGATTTGAAAAAAATGATCAGGGATGCCGGGCTGTATTGCCCCAGTTGCCACATTGGTATGAATGATCTGAAAAACAACTTTGCCGAATGTATGGCGTTTGCCCACGGTTTGGGCTTGTCGCAAATCATTACACCGGGACTGGAGACACCTGGAAAGACCCTGAATGATTTTAAGGAAGCGGCGGGGGAACTCAACAAGATAGCCGAAAAGATAAAAGGCGAAGGTATGCGAACCGGTTTGCACAACCATAGCGGCGAGTTTAAAATGCTGGATGGCGAGTTGATATACGATGCCATAATGGGTGCGCTGGATGGTAACCTTGTGAAAATGCAGTTCCAAACGGAAGTGATCACCAGCGGTTATAAGGCTGCCGATTATTTTAAAAAGTATCCCGGCAGGTTTATCTCCGCCCACCTGTCAGACTGGACAGCCGACAAAAAACAGGTGCCCATCGGCAAAGGCGTTATCGACTGGAAAGAGTTTTTTGAAGCAGCCAAAACCGGCGGCGTCAAAAATTTCTTTGTCGAAATGAACATGGAGAATTACAAAGACAGCGCAAGTTATATTCACGGGTTGCTGGGGTAGGCTTCAACACCCTGTCATCTCGAAACGATAGTGAGAGATCTTATACGCCAGGCATAACGAACTATGCATGATGTATAAGATTTCTCCTCGCGCTTACACACTACCCTTTCCAGTTCGTTCGAAATGACATGATGTAAGACTTAGCTCCTGCAATGGACTATGGTCTATCAACTATCGACCAACTAAAAACTTACCCCCAGCCTCACACCATTATTTGCATTACTACCGCTGTTGAACGAGCGGCCGTACATCACCCTGAAATTGAGGTATTGCACACCAACGCCAAGCTCCATGTAGTTGTGCAGTTGCGGGGTGCTGAGGTAATTAAAGTCGACGATTTCCTGTAGTTTCAGCTTGCGGATAAGCGGTATTTTGTTGGTGATAAAACCCGAGAAGTTATGTTCGATATGCGCCTCAAGGTATTCGGATGCGGTACTGAAACGGTAATAATCGAGCAGTAAAAAGCTGTTCAGCGTATTCTGGTAAAACAGGGTTTGGTTACCGCTGAACTGTTTGTAGTCGGGATAGTAAAGGCTTTTGGCATTCAGAAATTTACCCGCGCCTACATAAAAAGACGTGCGACCGAAAACACCCATGCTGATATCCTTTTTGCTGATATCGGCGCTGATCAGGTCGTAATCCACATCAGAACCGAAGATGTTTTTAAAGCCTTTGGTAAATGTGAGTCCGATGGTTGGATAATCTGACGGCAGATAACGCCTGCCAAAAGGGTAGGTCTCGTATTTATTGCTGAAATCGTAAGTAGTGCGCAGCGTAATTTTGAACGCCTGGTTTTCCGGGAACAAAGGTGCATCATTGTTCGGCGTCAACGGATTATTTGAGGTAAACTCGTGCCCCTCCGGGTGGAAAACGCTGTAGCTGTTGGTATTGAGCAATGATCTGCGGTCGCCCCACTCAGCAGTGGCGCTGGCCTGCCATCCGCCGGTAATACGGCCGGAAAGGGTTGCCTTTGCAAATTTATCCTGGTACAGCTTCTCGTAGTTCTGCCTTTCAAACAAGGTGTACATGGAATTGACAAAGTGCGATACCGGTTCGGTATTGTTCAGGTCTACCACATCAGAGCCCCCGCTCAAATTCAGCTTAAACTTGCTTACCGGGATATCGGCATTCACGGTACCCTTAAACAAATGGCTCGAAAACCCATATCCCGCATTGGCGCCAAAGCCTATCGATTTGTTGGTGACCGTATCAAACCGCTTACGGAATGATGCACCCAAATTGAGCGTCATCCCCTCAACCGTGTTGAACAATACGGAGCTAACCAGCGGATCGACATGATAAAACTCCCGCTTATACCGCTTAATGATATTGGTACCGGTAAGCAACAGCCCGGTAGGCGTCACCTTGTTATTTTCCAGGTCCAACGAGTCAAGGTATTGTTTCGACTCACGCTTTTTAGCTAATATTTCCTTTTTCTGGTAATCGGTTTCTTCCTCTTTGGTCAATGGCAAAGGCCTCAACTGGTTCCAGTAAGTGGTATCATTATTAGTTACTTTTTGGGGGATATGCAGCACCTCGTTAAACTCATGCTTTTTGAAAGTGGGGTTCAGGTCGTAATCTTTGTATACCGATATAAAATAACCCTTCAGCTTAAAGCCGAGCAATCCGCCCGTAAACTCAAATTTATTTGACGATTGCAACCATACCCTATCCACCGGCATAAATTGCTGGTTCACTTTTACCGTATCTACAAAATTGATATTGGCGCGACTGGTAATGTACAGATCGAGCGCGTAGATACGCCAGCTGTCGTCAGTGATATAAATAACACCATCGAAGCAGGGGTCGTGCCCGCGGCGCGGTGTGACCTTTATTTTGTTGATCAGCACACCATTTTCTGTCGATGTGCCCAGTAGTTTGTACCTGTAGTAGAACAGGGCATTATCCGCAATGGGCGATACCAGCGGGCGGTTGCTCAATCCGCCCCAATTTTGTGTATTCTCATAAAAGCTGACCACCGCATCGCTGGCCCGGTTAAAGCTAAACATCTGGTTACTGCCCGAGAATTTGGACGATACCATTTCCTCGTGCAATTGCCCGGGATACTGGTAGCTTAGTTTGGATTCAGATTCTGAAAGGTAAACGATACCACGGCGGTTGGAATCGAGGCCGATCTCTTTTCCCGCCTTTTGGATATTAAAGCCCATAAACTTTTTAGGCGCAGCCAACAGCTTTTGCAAACCTTTGATATACACCTCACAGGTGTAAGCTTTTACTTCGCTTAGGTGGGCCTTACGTTTTTTGATAGCCTTACGAATGATGGCATAAGCCGGGTCTTCGCCTTTGGCGTTTATGGTGACTGATTTCAGCTCATAGGCCTCGGCAGCAAGGGTAACATTCAGCACCGTATTACTATTCAGATCGATCTTTTTACTTTCCTGTTTATAGCCTACAGCACGGTACAATACCTCGTACTGGCCTGCTTGTAATTGCAGTGAATAATCGCCCTCGCTATTAGCGGATGCGCCTTTGGTCGTATTTTTAATGTAGATACTGGCAAAAGGCACAGGCTGACCACTTTTGTCGGTCACCTTGCCATTAAGGGTCAATTGTTGTGCAATAGCAGCGGTACAAAAACTGCAAATCAGAATAAATAGTAAGGCATACTTCATACAGATACGAAGATGAAAGTTATTTAACAAAGTAATTAGAGTGATATTGTTAAAGATTGTTAAAGGGGAACTTAGCATTATAAAAATGTCATTTCGAACCTGCAGCAGAGGAGGTGCAAGGGGGCAGGTGAGAAATCTTATACAACATACAGAGCAGTAAGCCTGGCGCATAGGATTTCTCTTCGCCCTATCGCTGCGGCCACACAGCTCATCGAAATGACATATTGGGTTTTGTGAAAGCCTACAGCATCCCCATCAATACCTCATCACTGATAATAGGAATGTTTAGCTTAGTGGCTTTTTCCAGTTTGGCAGGACCCATGTTATCACCGGCAACCAGGTAATCAAGCTTGGCGGATATGCTGCTGAGTATCTTACCACCGTTTTGTTCGATAATATCTTTCAGCTCATCACGCGAGTATTTCTCAAACGTACCCGAAATAATAAAGCTTTTACCCACCAGTTTTTCACTTTGCAGGATGACTTCATTTTCCTCAGCAACAAACTGAAGTCCTCTTTCTTTTAGTTTTTCTATTTCTTCGCGATGCTTTTCATCTTCAAAATATTCTACCAGGCTGCGGGCTATACGTTCACCTATTTCTTCCACGGCATTCAGTTCCTCCACAGAAGCAGCCATCAGGTTATCGATGGTTTTAAAATGCGTGGTCAGTTTTTTCGCTACGGTAGCACCCACATATCTTATTCCTAAACCAAACAACACTCTGTCAAATGGCATTTGCTTTGATTTCTCTATCCCGTCCAGCATATTAGTAATGGATTTTTCACCAAAACGCTCCATTGTTTTCAGCTGATCAGCTTTGTTATGCAGATCATAAATATCACTGATATGGCGGATAAAACCCTTCTGAT
Source organism: Bacteroidota bacterium (assembly GCA_048498695.1). Classification (GTDB taxonomy): domain Bacteria; phylum Bacteroidota; class Bacteroidia; order Sphingobacteriales; family Sphingobacteriaceae; genus Mucilaginibacter. The sequence goes on along the minus strand of JBEHXM010000014.1, from coordinate 12,535 downwards.
ATAAAGTCTCAATCGTTTCATCACCCAGGCCGTCAATATCCATTACCTTGCGTCCGGTAAAGTGCTGCATCTTACCTACTATCTGGGTAGGGCAGCCCTCGTCATTAGGGCAGTAAAAAGCAGCCTCACCTTCCTTACGTTCTAACGGGGTGCCGCAATCGGGACAAGTAGTACGGTATAAAATGGGTTGTGCACCCGCCTTACGTTTCTCCAGGTTTACGCTGATGATCTTCGGGATGATCTCACCGCCTTTTTCGACGTAGACCGAATCACCTTCGTGCAGATCCAAGCGGACGATCTCATTGGCATTGTGAAGCGTAGCACGCTTAACCGTGGTGCCCGCTAAAAATATCGGTTTCAGGTTGGCAACAGGTGTAACTGCGCCTGTACGACCTACCTGGTAACTTACGCTTTCCAGCTCTGTTTCGACACGCTCAGCCTTAAATTTATAAGCTATAGCCCAGCGTGGCGACTTTGCAGTAAAACCCAGTTCCTGCTGCTGCGAATAATTATTTATCTTGATTACAATACCGTCGATATCATAGCTCAGGTCGAAGCGTTTTTTATCCCAATCGTTTATAAATTTCAGCACCTCTTCAATATTGGCGCAAAGCTTACTCTCGCTATTCACCGGGAAACCCCAGCTTTTTACGGCCTGTAAGCTTTCCCAATGGGTTTTAAACAATTGCTTTTCTGTGTACAAAAAATACATAAAACTATCCAGCGGGCGCTTGGCTACCTCTGTCGAATCCTGCAGCTTAATAGTACCCGATGCAAAATTGCGGGGATTGGCATAAGGTGGCTCGCCGTTTTCAATGCGCTCGTCATTCAGTCGCTCAAAAGCTTTCAGGTGCATAAAAACTTCGCCGCGTATTTCAAACTCCTCAGGGTAATCGCCATCATGCAATTTTTTGGGGATACTGCGGATAGTTTTTACGTTGGTGGTCACCTCATCTCCCTGGGTACCATCGCCGCGGGTTACCGCCTGCTCCAGTTTGCCATCTTTGTAGGTCAGGCTCATAGAAAGGCCGTCAAACTTCAGCTCGCACACATATTCAAAGTTATCACCAATAGCTTTTTTGATGCGCTGGTCAAAATCAAGCAACTCCTGTTCACTATAGGTATTACCTAATGACAGCATCGGCCAGCGGTGCTTTACCGTCTTAAACTCTTTGGTGATGAACCCACCCACATTCTGCGTAGGCGAATCCGGGTCGGTCAGTTCAGGAAACTGCGTTTCGAGGGCAGAAAGTTCTTCCAGCTTTTTATCAAAATCAAGATCGGTAATGGTAGGCATGGCCAGCACATAATAGTTGTAATTGTGCTGTTTAAGCTCGGCTACTAAGGCTGCTACCCGCTTTTTGGCTTCTTCAAATGACATAGAGCGAAGATAACAATTAGTCGATAGTCAATGGTCAATAGTCGATGGTTTTTTGTGAGACTACGCGGTTATGTTTGGAGGCCAGTGCGTTGGAGATGGCAACGGGTTAGTCAATTGCTTTTTGCTTTATAAGCATTTGAATACGGATTAACTTTTTAATTTATTTTATCTGCTGCTTTGTTCGTTTTGCCGAGTGGGGTGAACTTTAGTTAAACAGTGTAATTAATTGCCTGATGGGGAGATATGGGTGTGGAAATTTTTCCACACACCATGCCTGGCCAGCTATAGAATAGCTTTAAAATAATAATAGCCGGACCTCGCGCCCAGCTACTGTTATCTAATTAATTTAACTACACCAATTAAGGCAACTATAGTGCCAGTTAATATTCGTTTTTGATGTAAGCTTAGACTTATTAAGGCTTAGTTTTTATTTCGACTAATTCTACACCGGACGGAAGTTTGAAAACTTTGTCATCAACAGACTTTTTTTCAATTGATATAGCCGTTCTTACCCGCATAGAAAATTTATTTAAAATAATTTCTTCTAATGGAATTGCCTTTGACCGTTCAAAAAATGCATATAAATCACCTATTTTATGATCAATGTAAAGATTGGGCTCAACAGCAAACTGTGAATTAAAATAATAGATATCTAATTGGTCTGCATAATTAAAAATTAGTTTATTGCACTTATAACCTAATATTGTAGTATCATTCTTTTTTAATTCAACTTTAGTTAAGGTATGCTGATTGACAGTTGCATCACGCCATTCAATAGTGTCTGGTGATGATGAACTATATAGCTTTTTATCTTGACTAATATACATTACCCAAAGAAAGCCCAAATTGCCAAATTCAAGCTTGTAGTTACCCCCTTTCATATAATAATATTCTTTTGTGTCGGGAGAATCATGGATTTGTGTATTTGTATCTTTTAGCAATTTAAAGCTAACTGAATAAACCACTTCACCTTCAAAACTTTTTTGAGCATAAGCAAAAGTTATAATAAATTGAAGCAAGAATAATGTTAGGAGTTTCTTCATTCTTAAATTTAAATATAATAAGGATAACAAATATTCCTGTCATCTGCTGGGCAAAGAGACCCGCAGGTGAAAGCAACAGGATACCGGGCAGGATCAATAAAATAAACTTCCGGAAATCAATGCCCCGCATTAGCAGCAGGCTTTTCTTTCTCCATCATGGCTTCTTTGATAAGTTTTACTGGTGCGCTGCCATAACTTAAAAACTTTTCGTTAAATGCCTTTACGGTATAAGCGTCGCCCATTTTGCCTTTCCAATCGTCGCGGAGGTCCATTATTTCTTTATAGCCGGTGTAGTAGCTGTCTAACTGCACGCTGGTTACGCTTACCCGTTTCCATTTACCATCTGCCTCGGCCTGCTGCTGAAACGCCTCATGTGTAAGCATGGTGATGGCAGCTTGTTTTGACATATTCTGGCAATGTACACCGTAATCCAGTATGGTATTACACACCGATCGCAGGTTCCATTTATACCACATTAGCCACATCTCGGGGTCTCCGTCACTATAGCCGGCATCCAGCATCATTTGCTCGCTGTATACAGCCCAGCCTTCTATCATCGCCCCGTTGCCGAAGATGGATTTGATCATGCTCGGCGCTTTATTGGAATATACCAGCTGTACATAGTGACCGGGTATAGCCTCGTGAATACAAAGTATCTGTAAAATATACTGGTTATACTCGCGCAGGTAGCTTTCAGCTTTTTCAGGAGCCCATCCTGCCAGGCTGCCTACGTTAAAATAAGAGTTTTGCCCGGTATCATACGGCCCCGGCGAACTCATGGATGCACCGGCAACCCCGGCCATATAGCCCGGCTCCTTGCGTACTACCAGTGGTTTGGTAGGGTCAAGGGTCAGCAGGTCTTTAGTTTTCACAAAGGCGGTCAATTTGGGCAATTGCTTTTCAATCGCATCCTGGAACTCATTAGGCGCCACGTGTTTTGACGACAGCGTATCGATCATTTTGCCGATCATTTCCAGGGTATCAGTTGGGGCTGGTTTAGTGCCGAAATACTTTGGCCATATCTTCAGGCATATCTTAGCCATCTCATGGTGGATATATTTCTTCCGTTCAATAGCGGCATTGTATACCTGCTGTGCGGTTGATGACGACTGAATGGCATACTTAAACTTATCCTCATACAATTGTTTTCCCAGCCTGAAACTGCGTGGCTTATCGTTTTTTAAATTTTTCAAAAATGCTGCATATTGCTTAATGGCGTCGGCAGATAGTTTTGCCCGGTCCAGCATCAGCTTTTTGGTAGCCTCGGGGATAGTAGTTTTTTTCAATGAATCGGCAAAATCGCCTTCAAATATGCTTACACCGCCCAGGTGCTGTTCAATAGCGAGGTCGGTAAGTTCGGGCACAGGGTTTTTGATCTGCTTTTCGGCCTCCTTATAATAAAGCGGAAGGTTGGCCATTTTTTGATAGAAACTGGTCAGGCGTTTCTGGAGCGGTGCGTAATGTTCGTTCAGAATGTAAGCAAAAGTGCCGATAGGGTTGTAGTAGGATGGGTCCCACTCATAATCTTTTAACTGCTCTATCTGCCATTGCATATACTGCATTTGGTTCTGCATCATGGCATAATCCATTTTATTGGTTTCCAGGAAACTGGCAGGGGTATATTTTCCCAGCGAATCCAATTGCACTTTAGTAAAGTTGAGCAGCTTTTCCCTGTATTTCTTATCGGGCACAAATAATACGCTGTCGTATTTATGATAGCCCACGCTGGTTGCCCAGTCGGGATTAAGTTTCCATAACTCGTTCAGGAAGAATTTTTGATAGGTATTGAAAGCAACATCATCTATACTGCCTTCCATGGGGCCTACTGAAGCGTCCTTTTTGCATGCTGTAAAAAAGAAAACAAACAGGGTAAAAGCTAATATTTTTTTGATCACGGGGATATTTACTTGGTTGGATAAACTTAAAACATTTTAGATTAAAAAGCCTAATTTAACCCCTGCCGGATTGTAAAAATTTAAATAGACGTTTAATTTGGCATTTAAACCAACCATTGAGCAGCGAATTTGTATTTAATGATATGAAGAACGACCACGATATACTGATCAGCGAATTGATAAAACTGCTGAATGGCGGCAGTGCCCATGCCGGGCTGGACGAGGCGCTTGATAACCTGCCTGCCGAATTGCGCGGTGCCAAGCCTGATAACCTGCCTTACTCCATATGGCAACTGGTTGAGCATATCCGCATTGCGCAATGGGATATGCTGAAGTTCAGCGAAAATGAAGAACACCAATCTCCAAAATGGCCCGATGAATACTGGATGAAGGAAACTGCACCAAAGGATGACGCCGCCTGGGAACGATCTGTCAAACAAATAAATGATGAAAGGGAAGAATTTATCAGGCTTATAAAAAGCGGTGACATTTACAAAGCCATTCCTCACGGTGATGGGCAAAGCATCTTACGCGAAGCCCTGCAAATAGCAGATCACAATGCTTATCACATTGCCGAAATTATAGTGATACGAAGACTGCTTAAAGCATGGAAGTGAGTTAAGAGTTATAAGTTTTGAGTTATAAGTCTTTATAAGTTGTTTAAGACTTATGACTCAAAATTCACTACATACGACTCAAAATTAATTCACTTTATTGACAAAATTAACAACCGCTGTTACAAACTCAGTTTTTAGCGGCAGTTCGGGCTTACTGTAGGTGGCCAGGTTTTGTTCTGTATCCGCCGGAGCTTCCTTCATAATATGGTTCATACCGGGTATGATAGTTAAGATGGCTTCAGATTTGGCTTTTTTCAGTTTCTCGGCATCTGCAACACTGATCTGAACATCTGTACTTCCCTGGATGATCAGCAAGGGTACTTTAACGGCTTTAACAGTCTGTACAGGTGCATACCTGCAATAAGACATCACAAATTTTTGTTTGGCCGGACTGGCAATATAATATAATGAGGGGTCAACGTTATCAGTAGTCTTGCCTTTTCTCAAACTGTCAATCAATGTTTTAAAAGCATCCTGCATATACTGCGGCTTTGATTTTAATTGCGACATCAGGAATTTATCTCCAGGCTGGCTTGTCGCATTTACCGAGATTATAGCTTTTACAGGCTGGTCGTGTGCTGCGAGCATGCCTACCATTGAGCCTTCACCATGTCCTAATACAATTACTTTAGAGAAACGCTGATCATCGCCCAGCATTTCGATCAGGCCCACCGCATCGTCAACATAATCATCGTAGCGTGCATCTGCCGGCTTATTACTTGTTTTACTTTCACCAACCATCCGCTTATCATACCGCACCGAAGCAATCCCATTTTTAGCCAGGGCTTCAGCTATTAGTTTATATGCATTATCATTTATATCTGCTTGCGGATTATTACCATTGCGATCAGTAGGGCCCGAATCTGCAATGATGAGGACCAACGGCACCTTGCCGGATGCATTTTGGGGCATGGCCAGTGTACCGCTGACAGATCCCGACAGGTTTTTATACGAGATTGGCGATTCGGTTGATGATGCGCCCGTTTGCGCAACAGCTTTCAGGGTAAATAAAATAAGGACTGATAAGTAGAAAAATTTCTTCATTTTATAATGATCAGGGAAACAAATATAGCATCTGGTGCCATATAAAATTCAACTAAACTTTTTGATATAACTAAATAACAAAAAAAGACATTTTTATTGTGATAATTAATTTTATTAAAGTGTTAGCTATAACAGTTTCTAATAGTGACGATTATTAATTTACCGTTAAAACACGGTGTCCAAATTTATCCGAATATAATTTTAAGTTCTTATATTGGACCGTTTTTTTAACTTGATAAACTATAGCTGAACCTGTACTAATCCCCTTTTAATGAGAATTCTCACCGGATGTTTCCTCACCGTATTACTTGCCTGTGCATATTACCCAACTCTTGCGCAAACAGGGTTTTCGGCAATACAGGGAAAGGTTTACAGCGATAATTCCAAACCAGCCGATGACGCAACAGTAGTGCTTTTAAATTCCCGCGATTCATCGGTTGTAAGATCAACAATCAGCAGCAAGAATGGTATATTTTTATTCGACCGGCTTAATGCAGGAAGTTACCTGGTATTTGTAACCAAACTCAATTATAACAAATCCTATTCGGGCCCATATATTACTGTTGCGGGCAAAAACAGGGACATAGGTTTTATAACCCTAAGATCAGCTGCCAAACAACTCAGGGAGGTTTCCATTACCGGGAAAAAAGACTTTGTAGAAATAAGATCGGATAAAACCGTATTAAATGTCGAACAAAACATTATGGCCTCGGGGGCATCATTATACGATGTATTAAGTACCTCACCCGGTGTAAAAGTGGTTAACGATGAGGTTTTATATCATGGCGGTCAAAAAGCACTCATCGCCATCAACGGCAAGCCTGTTTTGCTTACCGGTGAGGAGTTGTCGAACTTTTTAAAGAACTACCAGAGCAGCAGTATCAGCCAGATAGAACTGATCGATAATCCGGGGGCCAAATATGACGCAGCAGGCAGTGCGGGTGGTATGATCAATATTATATTAAAAAAGAATAAGGAACACGGTTCAAACGTATCCCTCACGGAGAGTGCAGCTTATGGCGACAAGTATAAATTTAATACAGGGATCAATTATAGCTTACATACCAGTAAAGTAAATGTGTTTGCAAGTTATAATTATGTGAATACCAGCATACCGCATACCATTAATACCAGTCGTAACATTGCCAATGGCGCACTAATCGACAATTTTGACCTGAACTATGACGCTGACGTAAGAGGCAGTAATCATAACTTCAACCTGGGAGCTGACTACCAGTTGACACCTCTTCAGACCATTGGGTTTTTAATTAACGGGTTTTATAATGATGCCGCCATTGAAAAAAGGAGTAACACCTATATTTCAACAAACGGTCTTCGGGATTCAAGCATTAAAAGTATATCTGAGATTAACAGAAATATTTACAATTTAAACTATAACCTGAATTATAAAGCCGATCTGGATAAGGCAGGTAGGACAGTCATATCAGCTGATGCAGATTTCTCCGACTATCACCGCAGCTCAAATGAAATGCTGCGGAATGATTTTTATGATGCCGCCGGGCAAACCGACAATATCCCGGTTTTTTACCAGGATAATTCGCCATCTCATATTACTATCAAATCGGCAAACCTCGATTTTAGCCAGGCAATATCTAAAAACAGTCACTTCAATATAGGAGGAAAGAGCAGCCAGGTAAATAGTGATAACCAGATAGATTTTACCCAGTTAATAAATGGGAAATACCAAACAGTAAATAACCTGACCGATCATTTTGTTTATAAAGAACGGATAGATGCGGGGTATGTACAATTTAACAGCAAGTTTGATAAAACAAGTTTCTCGGTTAGCTTAAGGGGTGAGCGTACCGGCTCTATTGCATTATCAATAAATCCTACAAGACGTATAGATACCAGTTATTTTAACCTGTTCCCGAATGCACAAGTAAGCCAGCAACTGGGTAAAAATAACTTGCTTACGCTATCCTTTGCCCGGAGTATTGAAAGGCCTAATTACCAGGATTTAAATCCATTCGTGAGCTATGTGGATGAGTTCTATTCCAGCACGGGCGACCCTTTTCTGAAGCCTGATTATATCAATACTTATCGCATATCCGACTTATTGTTTAATAAATATAAGATAAGCTTAAGCTACAAAGAAACCGACAATTTTTTTGCGGGTATTTTTCAGCAGAATGATATTACAAAGGCTTATGTGGTTACCAAAGCAAACCTGGGCAACCGTTACCAATACATGGCGGAATTGAGCCTGCCTTTTGATTGGACTAACTGGTGGCACACGGATGTAAATGTTGTAGGCTCGCATGACCGGTATGATTATAAGACCGATACCGTATCTGGCAAAAAAAACAACTGGGCTAACGTTAATGTGAACCAAACTTTTAAACTGACCTCAAAGTTAAGTACACAGGTGATAGTTGAATATGAATCGCCGACCTACTATGTCATCAGCCAGTATAATACTTTATACCGTGTTGATGCCGGCATGAGTTATTCCATATTGAAGGGAAATGGCCGAATAAGGCTCGCGGTGAGTGATATATTCAATTCGGATTACAACAGGTACTTTACCAATTTCGGCAATCTTGATATTGCGGCAAGGGATAAAGTGGGTACCAGGTTTGTATCTGCTACTTTTACTTATCGTTTTGGATCTTCGTCTGCCAGGGGGCGTACCCAAACCACCGAGGAGCAGAAAAGGTTAGGGTCAAGTAACGAAAACTAATCGTTTAAGCCACTTTCATTTCGCGGTATTTACCTTTTATTTTGGTGACAAAGTAATTACCTAAAGACTCAGCATGGATAAACTTATTGTACACCGCAGCCGGCAGTCTGAAGTATTGCCAAACGCCGCCACTTTCCCTGAATTCCAGTTCTAATATCTTTTTTTCAGGATCGTATCCAACACTTTCTAAAGCTGATGATTGTACATGCTGTCTTTTCATAATGATCAAAGCTCTCATTATATAAAATCATTAATACAATAAATGGTTTTAAAAAATATCAGCCCACCTGCCCGCTAAGCATGCTGGCAAGGATGATAAGTAATACAATGAGCGTAATTGCTGTATATAAACGATCCTTTTCGATGATAAAACCGACGGCAGAAAAGATTACCCTTAATACGGGGGTGGCTATGAGCAGCAGTATGCCAAATTGTATGATCGCCTGGCCCTTTAAATTAAGTACGCCGTTAATAATACCTTCGGTATTATGGATGAAATAAGGTACCCGTTTAAATTCGTGGTAATCAGGTATACTGTGCCCGTGATTGAATAAAAAAATAACACCACCAATGATTACAATGACCATAGATAAGGTTACCCCAACCCGGAGTATCCAGCCGATGATCACCTGCATATCTTTATCTTTAAATTTTTCCTTCGATACCATTATAGATCATTTGTACAGCCAAAAAAGTAACCACAATGGCAAATACCCAGCGCAGCCATTTTGATGAAGCATGCGTTAATATTTTTGAACCGCTTAAGGCGCCGAATAGTACGCCGATAACAATAGGCATTGCCAGTCCGGGATGAATATAGCCGCGCTGCAGGTAAACTACTGCGCTTGCAGCGGCCGTAACCCCGATCATGAAATTACTGGTAGTGGTAGATACCTTAAATGGAATGCGCATAATGCCATCCATGGCCACAACCTTTAATGCACCCGAACCTATGCCGAGCAGCCCGGAGATAATACCGGCAAAAAGCATCATGAAAAATCCACCACCTACATTTCTTATGCCATACTCAACTACCTGGTCATCGACAGGGTAGCTGCCTCCCAGCTTGAGTTTTTTTGACAGATAAGTCTCCTGGTGAATTATTTCTCCGGCTTTTTTACGGAGGGATAAAATGGCGGAAAATAAAAGGATAGCGCCAAATAATATGGCGATGAATTGGGTCGGGATGTATATAGCCAAAATGGCCCCGGTAAAAGCCCCGGCGGTAGTCGCGATCTCGAGGAACATCCCCAGCCTGATATTGGTAAGCCCTTCTTTAACATAGGCCGCTGCGGAGCCTGATGAGGTGGCGATAACTGATACCAGTGAAGCGCCTATCGCATAGTGGATATCAACATGTAACAGTAAGGTTAATAGCGGGATAATGACAAAACCACCGCCCAAACCTGTCAACGAGCCTAACAAACCGGCAAAATAAGAACCCAGCAACAGAATTACAGTAAATACAATTACCGACATAGGCAGACAGCATTATTGAGAGCTGCAAAGGTAATAATTACTTTTTGCGGACTGACTATATACAAGAAAATTGATATGTAATTACAAAAATTATATCAACAATAATAGCAACATACCGTTATTTGTAATAAGAAAAACATTCCGATCATGGCATCAAAAAAAATCACCGATCTGCTGGGCAGCCAGGCAGAAGACCTGCTAACTCACCAATGTAAAACTTTCCCCAAAGACCAACTGCACTTACCCTCTCCCGATTTTGTAGACAAGGTATTTGCGCAAAGCAACCGGAATGCGCAGGTGCTGCGCAATTTGGAGGCGATGTATAACCACGGAAGATTAGCGGGTACGGGTTATCTTTCTATTTTGCCGGTAGACCAGGGGATAGAGCATACTGCGGGTGCTTCATTTGCTAAGAACCCAATGTATTTTGATCCTGAGAATATTATCAAGCTGGCTATTGAGGCCGGATCAAATGCAGTAGCAACCACTTTTGGTTGCCTGGCTTTGATGTCGAGAAAATATGCGCATAAAATCCCTTTCCTGGTAAAGCTGAATCATAATGAGTTGCTTACCTATCCCACCAAATACAACCAGATCATGTTTGGCTCGGTGCAGGATGCCTGGAATTTGGGCGCGGCTGCCGTTGGCGCCACCATTTATTTTGGTTCGGAGGAATCAGACCGGCAGATCATAGAAGTTTCACAGGCATTTGAAGAAGCGCATTCACTGGGGATGGCTACGGTATTGTGGTGCTATGTACGCAACAATGCTTTTAAAAAGGATGGCGTGAATTATGAAACCTCGGCAGATATTACCGGGCAGGCCAACCATATTGGCGCTACTATACAAGCGGATATCCTGAAACAAAAAATGCCTGATGTGAATGGAGGTTTTACCGCGCTCAATTTTTCAAAAAGCGACCCGCTGATGTACAGTAAGCTCAGCACCGATCATCCTATTGATCTGTGCCGTTACCAGGTTGCCAATGGATTTATGGGTCGTGCTGGTTTGATCAACTCCGGCGGCGAATCAAAAGGAGCGGATGACCTGGCAGATACTGTACGCAACGCAGTGATCAACAAAAGGGCAGGTGGCATGGGACTGATCGTAGGCCGCAGGGCATTTCAGCATCCTTTTAAAGATGGTGTGGCTGTTCTAAATGCGGTGCAGGATGTGTATTTGGATGAGGGGATAACGCTGGCGTAAATAATTTTATTCCATTGCCCGTTTTTCTAATTTGTCCAGAATTTGTTGTTTTAAAGGATTCAGGTATTCTTTAAGAATTGACCAAACAACGCCATCGTCAACAATGTCATAGCCATGAACTAAAATATTTCTGAACTCGATTATTTCGTCCCTGTATTGAATCGGTTCGTTGGGATCAATATCTTTTATTCTCTTAATTGCTTCACCTAGAATGCTGAGTTGTCTTTCAATAGCACTTTTTGTTTTTCGATCCACATTGTATTCCTCAAAAAGATTAATTGAGCCAATAAATTCTTCTATAAGATCGATACTATTGATGATATCGACATACAACTTAACCTTTCGATCCATCGTAAATTAGCTGCTTTGAAGTACCTACATATTCTTCAAATATTGGGTTTTTGATCGATCCGGGGGTTATCAGGTCAACTTTACTATTAAAAAGTCTCTCAAATTTATCGTATAAACTTAGTAGTAATTGGCCTCTGTCTACAGGATCTGGTTCGTCAATTTCAACCATCAGGTCAAAGTCGCTGTCTTTGGTAGGGTGACCGCCTATTCCACGAGAGCCGAAAATATAGAGCTCCTTTACCTTATGCTCTCTGCATAAAGTTCGTATTTCAGGCAATTTTTTTGACACGATGCGATCCATATAGTAAAGATACGAGAATTATATAAGTGGACGCAATGCTGGTGTAATTTGATTATTTTTGACACTTATTTATTCCAATGGGTTACCCAAGCTTACAAGCCTGCATTGCCGATCTTGAAAAAAATGGTCATTTAATACGTATTAAAGAGGAGGTAGATCCATACCTGCAAATGGCGGCTATCCACTTACGTGTGTTTGAGCACCAGGGTCCGGCTATCCTGTTTGAGAACGTAAAAGGCAGCAAATTCCCGGCAATTTCTAACTTATTTGGCACACTGGATCGCTCACGGTTTATTTTTCGTGACACCTTAGAAAAGGTCAAGATATTGGTTGACCTAAAGAATGACCCGCTCAAAGCTATTAAGCACCCTTTCAGATATGCTAATGTTGCACTAACCGCCTTATCTGCCTTGCCCATGAAAGTAAGTGCCAATGCGCCTGTGAGTTTTGGTAAGGCAAGGATCAGCGATCTGCCACAGATCGTGAACTGGCCTTTGGATGGCGGTCCATTTAT
>JBEHXM010000013.1:0-50116 GCA_048498695.1 Bacteroidota bacterium | reverse complement strand
CTTATCTGCCTGCAGATCGGGCACAAGACCTTCTATACCGGCAATATTTTGCTGGCCAATATATTTAGTGAGTTTACTGGCTGTACTTACCAGCGTATCCAGGTTATCACCTGTTATTTCGATACTGATATCTTTTTGTACCGGCGGGCCTGCATTTTCCTGGCTCACAGCTACCTTCGCACCAGGATAACCTTGTACAGACCGGCGAATATTTTCAAGAACCTTTTTGGTGTCTTTGCCATGTCTTTTGCCAAATTCAGCAAACGCAACGGTGATCTTACCCCTGTTTGGGTATTTACCCAGGTCTCCGTCTGTAGGATCGGTTACACCAACAGTCACATTGGAAATGATGGAAGTTACAATGTCCTTATCAGGTTCAACTACGGCGGCAACTTTCTTTTCAAGCTTTGCTATTACCTCGCTGGTTTGTGCCTGGTCTGTACCTGTTGGCAGCGTTACATAAACATAAGTGAAGTTAGGGTCGGCTGCGGGGAAGAATTCCACTTTAGGGCTTCTGGCCGCTACGAAAAACATGGTGAAAACGAACAGAACAATAATACTTCCCAAAACCCACCATGGCGATTGTACTGCCTTCTCCAGCCTCCGGGCATACCAATGCTGAAACCTCGGCCAGGCATTTTTCTGGAACCTGTCGATTACCCGCAGCAATAAGAAGTGATTAATTAAATATAGTACTGCTACAAATACCATAAAGTTACCCAGGCCCCGGTTAATAAGATAACCAAGGACTGCAAGGCCTCCTAATATCGCCAGCGCACGGATCACCTTTTTGTCAAACCTGGGGTTATCATGCTCGCCTTCATGGTGAGGCTTCATAAAATCAACCGCGAAAACGGGGTTCATAATATAAGCTACTACCAATGAAGCTAATAAAGTAATGATCAGCGTTATAGGCAGGAAGAACATAAAATGGCCGATCAAGCTGTTCCAGAATGCCAATGGTACGAAAGGCGCTAAAGTGGTCATGGTACCTGAAAACACAGGAAGGAATACCTCACCGGCAGCCATTTTCGCTGCTTTTGCAATGGGCACCTTACCGTTTGCAAAAATACGGTGCGTATTTTCGATCACCACAATAGCATCATCCACCACAATACCCAATGCCAGCAGGAACGAGAATAGTACGATCATGTTGAGCGTAAAGCCTATCGCCGGCATGACCAGGAAGGCAATAAAGCACGATAAAGGCACTGATAATGCCACGAATATTGCATTGGTGCTGCCCATAAAGAACATCAGGATAAGCGTAACGAGGACGAATCCTATAACGATCGTATTAATAAGGTCATTCAATGTCGACCTTGTTTTATCCGACTGGTCTCCTGTAACCGTAATATTCAGGCCTTTCGGGAATATGTTTTTTTGCTTTTCTACGATCAACTTGTTAATCGCATCGGATGCTTCGATCAGGTTTTCACCCGAGCGCTTGCTCACATTCAGTGTGATCACATTTTTGAAGTTGGGATCGTTATTGGTTTTTAAACGGGCATAACTTTCCTGGTCTTTAAAACCATCTCTTATGTCTGCAATATCCCGCAGGTAAACCGCTTTTCCCTGGGGGTTCCTGATAACAAGAGCAGAAACTTCAGCAGCATTTTTAAAGTCTTCTTTTATATCAATAGCGCGCTGTTTGCCATCAATAACGACATTACCTGCTGAGGAGATAATATTTTCACTACCAATAGCCTGGATAATATCATTATAGCTTACCTGAGCGGCGGTCATCTTATTCAAATCAACATTGATCTGTATGTTTGGTGTAAGCGCGCCGATCTCATCTACTTTGGAAATCTCTTTCATCGCTTCAATATCATCCTTCAGGTTATCGGCATACTCCTTTAACCTTTTCAGGTCGTAATTACCCGACAGGTTGATGTACAGAATGGGAAGATCAGCTACGTTTATATCTGATATCTGTGATTCCTGCAGATTGTTATCATTCTGCGGCAAATCCTGTTTTGCCTTATCAACAGCTTCTTTTACATCGCGCTTTGCATCTTTAATGTCAATATTGGCATTAAATTCAGCCGTTATGATCGACAGGTTTTGCTGCGTTTTCGATGTTACCTTCTTTAAACCCTTCAACGATTTTAGTTGTTTTTCGATCTGCCGGGTTACCAATAATTCAATATTCTGCGGTGACTGCCCTATATAAGGTGTAGTCACAAATACTTTTGACTGCGCAATGTCGGGGAAATTCTCCTTGGGCAGCCTGAAATAACTCAGCAATCCCAATACCGTGATCAGGAATATGATCACGTATACCGCGGTTTTATTATCAATAGCCCAACTCGATGGCTTAAATTCTTTTTCAATATCCTTCATGTCAAATCAGTTTAAAATGATCAATTAACAGATTGTGAAACTTTTACCTTGTCACCATCTTCTACCTCAGTCGAGCCATCGGTTATCAGTTTATCGCCCACATTCAGCCCGGATTTTATTTCTATTTTATCGCCGTATGTAGTGCCTTCAGTTATCACCTTTTTCTTCGCAATGTTGTTAACATTAACAAATACATAATCACCGCTTTCTGATTTCTGAACGGCATTTAAGGGAATCACCAGGGCATTATTTTTAGTATAGTTGGCAATTTTTATAACCGCGGTCATATTAGGGCGCAAGGTGTTGCGTTGTGGCAATTTGATCTCCACACCAAAACTGCGTGATGCGGCATCAATTACCTTAGCAGCAAAAGTTACTTTTGCCTTCAAAGAATCATTGGCATCAGGAACCACAACTTCTACATTATCACCTTGTTTGATGCTGCTTGCATATGACTCAGGCACATCTGCTTTTACCTTTAATACATCGGCATTTACAATACGGATGCCGGTAGTGCCCGGAGACGCGGCCTGGCCCAATTTCAGGTCCATCTGGTCGATAGTTCCGTTGATGGGTGATACTATCCGGTAAGTATTGGCTTGCTTGCGCAAGCTTTCCAATTGCTTTTCAGAACCTTGAAGTGTAGATTGTGCCTGTAAAAATTGCACCTCGGTACCAATTTTTTGATCCCAAAGATTTTTCTGGCGTTGGAATAATGTACGGTTTAAGTTAACCTGCGTTTGAGTTTGTGCAATGTTTTGCAATAGCACACTATTATCCAATTGCACCAGGGTCTGTCCTTTGCTTACATGCTGCCCTACTTTTACATAAATATTAGTGATCACTGCCTGGGCCTGGGGATAAGCGGTCACGTTATCCTGAGCATCAATACGTCCCTGTAATTGTACATAATTGGTAAACTGCGACGCCTTTACTTCCTGTACATTCACTAATGTGCTTTTAACAGAATCGGTAGTACCTACCTCGGCCTGTAATTTGCTGATCTTAGCGCTCAGGTCGGCTTGTTGTGTTTTTAATTTAGCCAGTTCAGCTATTTTGGCATCCTTGCCTTGTGGTTTGTTGCCGCAAGCTGCCAGTATTAGTAATGCCGGTATATATAATAATTTTTTCATGTTGTTGTATGCTGTCTGTTGTGATTGATTTTATTTTATTCGTCCGTATGCTTTATCAAGGTCTACCTTGCTTACCATTGCATCATATAAACCCTGTATATATTTATTGTCTGCATCGTCAAGGGCTGTTTGTGCCTGTGTAACTTCAATGCTCGAACCTACCCCCTGCTGATACTTGATCTTGGAAACCCGCAAAACTTCTTCCGCCAACTGCTGGTTTTGCTTCTGGCTATTCAGGCTTCGCAAACCGTTTATGTAATTTATTTTTGCTTTGCTGGCCTCCAGGCTTAAAGCGTTTTTCAGGGTAATCAAATTATTTTCTGCCTTCAAAACATTTATTTGCGATTGCTTCAACTGGTTAACATGCTGAAACCCGGTAAAAATGGGGATATTCAATGTTAAGCCGATATAGCTTGAAGGGAAGTTCATCTTATACAAATTACTAAATCCATTATCCTGGTAAGAGGAGGTATAATTTGCATTGGCGGTTAATTTTGGTAAAAACTGTCCCTTCTTTCTTTTTACATCGTATTCATTCAATTTTTTCTGTGTCTCAAGTAAACCATATTCAATGCGGTTCCTGTAAAAGGTAGTGTCGGCCCCTACGTCTGCTACATTATCATCCAGTTTTATGTCTTCCAATTTATCTTTTAACAATAGTTCATCCCCAATAGGCATTCCCATCTGAAATTTCAGCAATTGATAGTTCAGGCCAAGCAATCGTATGGTATTTTCGCGGTTGGTTACCAGGTTATTGTATTGTACAGTCAACCGGTCCACATCTATTTTTTCGGCCATACCTTGTTTGTTTTGAGCTGTGGTTTCGTCCAACTGCTGCTTCAGCTGTTTCAAATTGGCATCCAATAACCGTATTTGTTCGTTACTAACCAGCACCTGGTAGTAAGCTTTGGTCACGTTTACATTAGTTTCAATTTTCGACCTGGTATAGCTGCGCTCATAAAGCTGCTTGTAGGTTTTACGTGCCTGTAAACCAACCAGGTAATCAGGGTCAAAAATGATCTGGCTTAAATTGGCCCCTATATTAGATTGATATTTAACACCAAATTTTACCGGTATAAAGGTTCCTGGCTGACCAAAAAATTCACCGGGCAGCAAGGTTGTCGGTATTTTCAGATAATCCTGAAAACCGGCCTGCCCGCTGATTTGCGGTAAACCCCTGCCTATGGTTTCTTTCACATTATATTCAGCGCTTTTTACATCCAAACCGGCATTTATAACCGAATCCTGGTGCTCATAAGCATAATTGACGCAATCCTGAACTGTAAAATTATAAGGAGCGGTAGCTGTTGAAGTTGCCTGCTGGGCATAGCTGCTAACAGCTAAGCTTAACAGGAACATCGTTGTAAAAAATATATTCTTCATATTATATATAGTGAGGTTGTTGTGTGTTTTAATTATTGCTGTACAAAAATTTAAAATCAAAATGACAGCCCTATGTCAATAGTGTTAATTAATTAATCTCTTCATGTATGTTCTTGTATTCATTCAATAGTTTGTATCCTTTCAGCGTACAAATGCCGTAGTTAAAATGCTCCAGGAACTGCTGCTGCACCTTCCAGGTGTTAAACTCGGCTACAGGGAAAACGGAAGTATTAAATCCCAATTCTACCTGGGCAACCCTCATCCGTGCCATTATCTTCACATCAATATCAGGCCTGATGTAACCTTGTTTGATACCTAATGTCAGCAGATCCTGCAATGTCTGCATCACAACATCTGACTTGAAATCCTGGAACTGTTTCCAGGCATCCGAATGATATTTTTGCAGATCGTGGATCACGATCGGATTGATTCTGGAAAATATCTCCTCAGAACATTTCATCATATTGATCATTTTCTCGATCACGTTGCCCGACTGTTTGATGATGTCGCACATCTGGTCTTCATCGTCCTGCAGCTTTTTCTTTACCAGAGCTACTACCAACTCATTCTTATCTTTAAAGAACTGGTAAATGGTTTTTTTCGACATACCCAAATGTTTGGCTATATCATCCATGGTGACACTTTTAATCCCGGCTTTCAAAAAAAGCTCTTCGCTGCCTAATATTATTTTTTCTGTTTGACTCATTGACTTAATGGGTCAAAACTAAGGAAACATTTTTTGATTTCAAAGTTTCCATCAAAGATTATCTTTCTATGACATTTCTGCTTTTCAAAGTACACTTAGTAACACTTATCGCTTACGCAATCCCGGACTGAATTGCTACCTTTGCGGAAAATTATTTCCGATGACGCTTACACAACTTTCAGCCATTTCTCCCATTGATGGCCGGTACCGCAACACTACTTCCGGGCTGGCTGATTATTTCTCGGAATATGCGCTGATCAAATACAGGGTATTTGTTGAAATTGAATACTTTATTGCTTTATGCGAATATCCCTTGCCCCAGCTTCAGGATTTTGACACCTGTGTATCAGAAAAGTTACGCGCCATTTATCAAAATTTTACAGAAAACGATGCCCAGCGCATAAAAGACATTGAAAAAATCACCAATCACGATGTAAAAGCGGTGGAATATTTTATCAAACAGGAATTTGATAAACTGGGGCTTGAGAAATATAAAGAGTTCATCCATTTTGGATTAACATCGCAGGATATTAACAACACCACAATCCCCTACACCTTTAAACTGGCTATTGACGAGGCTTATTTACCTGTTATTACAGAACTTGTCGGCCTGTTAAAAAAATACGCAGCAGAGTGGGATCAACTTCCAATGCTGGCGCATACGCACGGTCAACCGGCCTCACCTACCCGTTTGGGAAAAGAGATACAGGTTTTTGTTGAACGGCTGGAAAATCAGTTGCATCTTTTAAAACAAGTACCTTATTCGGCTAAATTTGGCGGTGCTACCGGTAATTATAATGCGCACAACATCGCTTATCCGGCTATCGACTGGAAAAAGTTCGGTGATCATTTTGTGAATGATATTTTGGGCCTGAACCGTTCACAGTTTACCACGCAGATTGAGCATTACGATAATTTTGCAGCACAATGTGATGCATTGAAAAGGATCAATACGATCCTGATCGACCTTGACCGGGATATGTGGGCTTATATTTCTATGAACTATTTTAAGCAGCAGATAAAAGCCGGCGAAGTAGGTTCATCAGCAATGCCGCATAAAGTGAACCCGATAGATTTTGAAAATTCCGAAGGTAACTTAGGGATTGCCAATGCTTTGTTTGAGCATCTGGCTGCCAAGTTACCTATATCCCGCTTGCAACGGGACCTGACTGACTCAACCGTACTCCGTAATATTGGCGTACCCGTAGCACATACATTAATCGCGATTAAATCGACCATCAAAGGATTAAATAAACTATTGCTGAACGAATCAGCCCTCAATGCACACCTGGAAGCTAATTGGGCAGTAGTTGCCGAGGCAATACAGACCATATTGCGCCGCGAAGGATATGCTAATCCTTATGAGGCGTTGAAGGAACTGACCAGAACGAACGAACAAATAAATGCTGGATCTATTGCGGCTTTTGTGGAGACGTTGCAGGTAAGTGATGAAATAAAACAGGAAATTAAAAAAATCAACCCGTCTAATTACACAGGCATATAGTCATGTTGAGGTCATAACAATTTTGCATAGTGCAACAAATCAAAAAGCTGTCTAACTTTGTTAAGATTAATTAAAAATAGAGATGAATATCAACGTATATACTGAATCGACCCCTAACCCGGCAACCATGAAGTTCATTGTGAACAAGTTGCTGATCAATGGCAGTGTTGATTATGCCACAAAGGAAAGTGCTGAGCATTCTCCCTTTGCAAAAGAGCTGTATAAATTTTCGTTTGTGAACGGTGTATTCTTCGCCAGTAACTTTGTTACGGTAACCAAAACCGAAGGCAGCGACTGGAACGATGTTGAGCCGATATTAAAAGAGTTTGTAAAGGGCGCTGTTGAATCTGAATTGAAAGTGCAGTTAGAGGAG
Organism: Bacteroidota bacterium; assembly: GCA_048498695.1. Classification (GTDB taxonomy): domain Bacteria; phylum Bacteroidota; class Bacteroidia; order Sphingobacteriales; family Sphingobacteriaceae; genus Mucilaginibacter. The sequence continues at coordinate 42,671 of JBEHXM010000013.1, read as the reverse complement.
CAGGTCGAAGTAAACTTTGAAGGGACTGATGCCGAAGTAAAGATACAGCAGATATTACAGGATTATGTTCGCCCGGCTGTAGAGCAGGATGGCGGCGCGATCACTTATAAATCATTCAACGAAGGCGTGGTAACTGTAGAGCTTCGCGGTTCATGCAGCGGTTGTCCTTCATCAACTGTTACCTTAAAAGCCGGTATCGAGAACCTATTAAAACGTATGGTGCCTGAAGTAACCGAAGTGGTATCAGAAGCCATGTAAGCACAAATTACACGAACTGAAAAGCACGAATTACACTAATTAATTCGTGCTTTCTTATTTGACCCAAATTCGTGAAATTCGATCAAATTCGTGAAATTAGTGCTATTTAAAAGTATTTCTGAATTACCTCAAGCATCTCCCCTGTTATCTTTCCGTTTGTAGCTAATAGCTCACGGGTATTCAGTACCTCATCTCCGCCTTTGAAATTAACTACTTGCCCGCCGGCCTGTCGTACGATCACCACACCGGCTGCGATATCCCATGCATTGAGGTTATATTCATAGAAAGATTCGAAACGGCCGCAAGCTGTATAAGCCAGGTCGACTGCCGCAGAACCAAGCCTGCGTAAGCCGTGACTGCCTTTCATCAGTTCGGCAAACAATTGCATATAAGCGGACTGTTTTTCAAAATCATAATAAGGGAAGCCCGTTGCTATTAAACTTTTATCAACCGTTGGAATATTGCTTACTCTGATCTCTTTTCCGTTCAAGTATGCTGGTGCATCCCTCCAGGCATAAAAACATTCATCCAGGTTGATCTCATAAACTACACCTAAAACAAGTTCATCATATTCCTTTAAAGCGATGCTGACCGAATAGGTTGGCACCCCATGTATAAAGTTAGTAGTCCCGTCTAAGGGGTCAATGATCCAATTATAACGGTCGGCAACCTGGTTCCTTGTTTTCTCTTCGGTAATGAAACCGGCTTCGGGTAATATCTTTTCGAGATTAGTGACAATGATCTTTTCGGCGTTCTTATCAACGTAAGATACCATGTCGTTCAGGCCTTTGTATTCTATTTTATCCGCACTGAAGTCTTTACGCTCCTGCCTGATAAAATCTCCGGCTTGTTTTGAAACTTCAATTACGTGGTTGATTAAATTTTCAAGCTGCATGTCTTAATGATAAACTGAACGAAAATACTTTATGGATAAAATAGCTGGCGAAAAACAGGCTCAAGGCTGCTATGACCCTTGCCAATGGCGGATAAACATCAAATGTCTGTATCAAAAATTTAACTACAGCAAGGTTAGCAAAGAAACCAACTATTGCAACCATTACAAAACGAAAAAACTGCTGGGAAGATTTTGAACGTGACTCGTGAAAAACCAGGTATTTGGTGATCAGGAAATTGACGACCACGCCCATAAAAAAAGAAATGGCCAGCGAAAGGGTTGAATTACGAATGGTTTGGGAAAATATTTGGTAAGTATGCTGTATAAGCAGGTTATGATAAAAAAGGTAAAAGGCAGAAATATCAACCAAAAAGCCTATCCCTGCCGAAAAAACAAACCTGAAAACCTGGTTTTTAAACAATTGGTGCCTGAAAACCTTGTTAACCATTCTTCAACGGATTTAATTGTTTGGTTTTTTGTTTAGCATAGGCAATGAGTGCCATCCCGCCTATCACCATAAAAACGGAGATCAGTTCGGCCTGAGTGAATTCCAGTCCGCCTACATTGTATTTGGTATTTACCCTGATCAGCTCGATAAAAAAGCGTTCAACGCCGGCCAGTATCATATAAATGCCAAACATCATACCCGGTGCTTTTATGCGGTTGCGGATACTCCATAAAAACAGGAATAATAAAATACAAACAACTGATTCATAAAGAGATGTAGGATATACCGGAACAATCAGTATATTACAATATTTGCCTACACAACCGGGAATATGTACGCCCACCTCATTAACATTGTGCGGAAACCTGGAACTCCATGCCCAATCAGGCGCCCAACTGAACCAGGCAGGCTTTTTTTCATAAAAATTACTGATACCCCAATCACCGTCGCCCGCCATCTGGCAGCCTATACGGCCTATGCCATAGGATAACATCATACCTGGTCCGCCGATATCCAGCATGGTCAAGGGTTTGATGCCGTGTTTATTGGCGATGTACAAAACAGTCGCTCCACCGCATATCAACCCACCATAAAATGTAAGCCCGCTGAACCCGATCAGCATACCAACCGGGTCGGCCATAAACTGCCCCCAGTTCTCTAAGGCATTAAATATTTTGGCACCGGCAAACCCTGTAACAGCCGACCAAAGCAGAATACTTCCCATCAATTCGTGGGTATGAACCAATACCTTTTTGGTAACCGGGTGATCCATCTGCTGCTTTTTCTTTTCGCTATAAGCCCAGTATGCAAAAATGGCTGCTCCTATTATTCCCCCTATCCAATTACCACGTGCTGATAAAATAAAGCCCTGCGTATCGTCAAGCAATTTATGATAATTCAGAGCGGCATCTACCAGCTTATATCCTAATATAAATCCAAATAAACCATTGCCGGCCAGTTCTTCTGTGGAAGCAGGATTACCTATGGTTATTGTTTTTTCAAAAGGGTGAATGTATCCGAGCTTTTCCTTCCGTTTAAATTCCTGAGTAAAAGCCCAATAAGCTCCCAGGAATGCAAAGGCCACAAAAAAGCCAAAAGTTTGGATTGGAAGCGGAATGTCAAGGCCTGTCAGGTAATGTATAAGGGAACTTATAGTTGGAAACATAGATTAGAATAATTTGAAGCGAATATAAAGTTAATGCACTAATATTTCTTCGCTTTCTGTGATCTCCACATCACCATCAGGTGAAATGTTTGCTAAATAAACTGATTTTAGCTCGTTTACCAATACCGGATCGTATTTGGCTTTAACTTTTACATAGTTGCGCGTAAAACCATGCATATAGCCTTCTTTGATATCACCTTCAAATAATACCTTTTCGGTTTTATTTAGCTGGGTTTCGTAAAAGGCTCGGCGTTTTTTGTCGGATAAAATATGCAACATTTTACTTCGCTCGGCACGGGTAGAACCCGGAACCGGGTTGCTCATTTCTGCCGCCGGGGTATTTTCTCTTTCAGAATAAGTAAATACGTGCAGGTAAGAAACATTCAGTTCATTCAGGAAATTGTAGGTATCGATAAAATCATTACGTGTCTCGCCGGGGAAACCAACGATCACATCCACACCGATACAGCAATCGGGCATCAACTCTTTTATTTTGGCTACCCTGTCGGCATAAAGCTCACGCTTGTAACGGCGACGCATCAGGCCTAATATTTTGTTGTTCCCTGATTGCAGCGGGATATGGAAATGCGGCATAAAGCGTTCCGAGGTCGAAACAAATTCGATGATCTCATCAGTCAGCAAATTGGGCTCAATGGATGATATTCTTATTCTTTCTATGCTTTCCACCTCATCCAATGCCTTTACCAAATCGAAAAACTTATCCTCACGTTTACCATCCCTGATGCCGAAATCGCCCAAGTTAACACCTGTCAATACAATTTCCTTTACACCGGATGCAGCTATCTGTTTAGCTTGCTCCAATACATTTTCGATGGTATCGCTCCTGCTGGCGCCGCGTGCAAGCGGTATGGTGCAGAATGTACATGAATAATCGCAGCCATCCTGAACTTTCAGGAAAGTACGGGTACGGTCGCCGAAAGAATAAGACGAAACAAATTCGTTTGCCTCAGATACCGGCTGGTTATAAATTAATGCCTTTGGGTTTTTGGTCAGGTCGGTGATATAATCCACAAGTTGAAATTTCTCGGCGGCGCCTAAAACCATATCTACGCCGGGGATGTCGGCTATTTCTTTTGGCTTTAGCTGTGCATAGCAGCCTACAATGGTTACGTAGGCATTGGGAGATATTTTTAACGCTTCTTTAACTATCTTTTTGCATTTTTTATCTGCATTTTCAGTCACCGAGCAGGTATTGATCACAAATACATCGGGGGTATCGACAAAATCAACGGTATCAAAACCAGCCTGGTTAAACAGGCGGCCGATTGTTGATGTTTCCGAATAGTTGAGTTTACAACCTAATGTATAAAAAGCGACTTTCTTATTCATTTTGAAGGCGCAAATCTACGATTTTTGTTTGAAGGTTGAAATGTTGGAAAGTTGCAAGGTTGGATGATCTGAGTTAATGAAAGAAATTGTAAATGCCGGAACTTAACATTTCAACTTTCTAACCTTACAACATTTCAACAGAATTACTGCTCGTTCCACCGGTAGCTTTCATTATCCAACCCGATCAGATCGATGACACGGTTTACCACGGTCATAGCTACATCTTCAATATTTTTGGGTTTGCTGTAATACGACGGCACTGCCGGACAAATAATGCCGCCTGCTTCCGTTACCGTTTGCATATTGCGGATATGGATAAGATTGAGCGGCATATCTCTTGCAACCAATATGAGTTTTCGGCGCTCTTTCAGGATAACATCAGCTGCCCGGGTGATCAGGTCATCAGAAATTCCACCAGCAATACGCCCCAGCGTACCCATAGAGCAGGGAATGATGACCATCGTATCAAACCTGGCCGACCCCGATGCAAAAGGCGCCATAAAATCGTGCTTGGCGTATATCTTGTAGGGAATCTTTTCGTAATCGTTATTATCCAGCTCAAACTGCCACACCTGTTTGGCATTGTCCGACATCACTACCGCCACCTCATTGATCTGGCTGTTCAGTTGTTGTAATTTCTGAAGTAATAGTTGTGCATAGATCGCACCACTTGCACCAGTTATAGCAACTACGATCTTTCTTTTTGTCATGAGTAACAAAGTTACGGATAAAAATCAGGGCAAAAAAAAGGATCGAGTACAAGTACCCGACCCTACATCTACCTATGAAAAACATGCCCTTTGAGAGGGCAATACAAATGTAAATACACTTTTTTGATTTTTAAAACAATTATTTAACTTTTTTTTCACTCCATGTTTACAAAGTTTTTCTCTATCAGCATCTGTATAATTCCGTCCACAAGGCCCACACTGGGTACATAAATACTTTTGATATTGGCCCATTTCATGATGGAAATGAAGATCTCGCAGGCCGGGATGATCACATCCGCCCTGTCCTGGTTAATGCCCAATACGTTGATACGATCTTTTAACGAGAAGGAATTTAAATAACTATAAAGTGATTTGAGCTTAATAAAAGTAAGCGGGGCGCCGTTTTTCTCTTCCGACAACCTATATAATTTATTAATATTCCCGCCTGTCCCAATGCCCCAAACAGCCTTAAATTGCTTGGTGTGTTCGCGCACAAACTCACGCATCTCGTTCCAGGTCTCTTCTTTGTCCTGGTTGTCCAGTATGCGAATGGTGCCGATATTGAACGATCTCGAATTCAATAATTTCCCATCAGAAAATAAGGAAAGCTCGGTGCTACCACCACCAACATCAATATACAGATAGTTTTTACTCTTATCTATACTTTGCTCGGCATGGTTAGAGTAAATGATCTTGGCCTCTTTTTGGCCGGTTACTATTTCCAGGTCGATATCTGCCTGCTCTTTGATGGTCCTTACAATATCCTGGCCATTCTTTGCCTCGCGCATGGCTGATGTGGCGAAAGCGATGTAATCCGTAACCTTATAAACATCCATCAGGTTGCGGAAAGCCACCATTGTTTTAACCAAATCGGTAGCTTTCCTGTCCGAAATGTGTTGGTGCAAAAATGCATCGTCGCCTAACCGGAGCGGGGCCCTGATCAGTGTATTTTTTTTGAACGAAACCGATCCGTTATTTTCAATAATATCTGCTATAAGCAATCTTACAGCGTTTGAACCAATATCAATAGCAGCGTATCTCAACTTATTTAATCTTTGTTTTTCAGGTAATTGTAAATCTCTATTTGTGCGCGAACGGGTATGTCGCTATTCGTTTTGTGATATTTGTTGGTATTATGGCTGTTTATTTCGCGGGCCTTGGTATTGTCCTGTAACTGAATATCAATAATGTCCCTGATCTCTTTTTTCAGTTCCTTATCATATATCGGGAAACCAACCTCTACCCGGTTGTCAATGTTGCGGGTCATAAAGTCGGCCGATGTCAGGTACACCAACTCATCACCGCCATTGCAGTAAATATGTACCCGCGAATGCTCCAGGTATTTATCCACGATGCTGATCACCTCGATGTTTTCACTAAAGTCTTTCATACCCGGTATCAGGCAGCACATTCCCCTGATGATCATTTTGATTTTCACGCCGGCATTGCTGGCTTGGTATAATTTAGCTATTACCTGCTCATCAGCCAGGCTATTCATTTTCAGGATCATATAAGCAGGCTTGCCCGCTTTTGCATTCTTTATTTCATTATCTATCAGCTTATAAATAGCAGGCCTCGAATCGATAGGTGACACGATAAGGTGCTTCAATCCTTTTGCCAGGCCATTTTGCTTCAGCGCTTTAAATACCTGGACCAAATCGTCGGTGAGCTTTTTGTTTGCTGTAAACAACGTATGATCAGCATATATCTTAGCTGTCTTCTCGTTAAAGTTGCCGGTTGAAAAACAGGCATAATGAACAGGTTTGCCTTTCTCGGTACGTGTAACCAGGCATATTTTGGAATGTACCTTGTAATTAGGCACCCCGTACAATACACTTACTCCCTCCTCTTCCAGCCTGCTGCTGTAAGTAATATTGTTCTGCTCATCAAAACGCGCGCGCAATTCGACCAGAACATTTACTTTTTTACCATTTTTTGCGGCATTGATCAACGCATGTATCACGTGCGAATGGCTAGCCAGGCGGTACAGCGATATGCTGATCTCTTTAACTTTTGGATCGATGGCCGCCTCGCGCAGAAAATGAATGATATAATCGTATGATTGATAGGGCGTACTGACCAGATAGTCTTTTTTTGCGATCATCTCTATCAAACTTTTGCCAAAGGACAAGCTATCAACCGGCAAAGCTGGATAAGATGCATATTCAAGTTCCGGGCGGCCAACATTTGGGAAAGCGATAAAGTTCTTGAAATTCAGATAGCGGTTACCCGGTATCAGGCTCTCGGCATGCATGCCCAGTTTGCTCACCAGGTAGCTTACCATTTCTAAAGGCATATCAGCATCATACAACAGGCGCATCGGCTTGCCTTTTTTGCGTTTCTGGAGGCTTTTTGATAAGGCATCAATAAATTTTTCACTCACTTCCTTATCGAGGTCGAGTTCTGCATCACGGGTTAACTGGATGGAATAAGCCTCGATAGTATCGTGATCAAATATGAAAAAGATATCCTCTAATGAATACCGGATGATGTCATCAAGCAGGATAATAAATTTCAGGTTGTTGGTATCAGGCAGCACCAGGAACCTTGATAAACTATCCCGTATCTCGATGAGCGCATAGCGCGATTTATTATTTTTAGTCAGCTTAACAAAAAAATACACACCCCTGTCGCGTAACTCCGGGAAGGGCTGGCCTTCCGAAAGCATAATGGGAACGAGCGTAGCCAGTAAACGCTCCCTGAAATAGTTTTTCACGAATGCGCCGCGGGTTACGTTCAGTTGCTTATCGTTCAGAATGAAAATTTTCTCTTCGGCAAGCTGCTTTACAATAATATTCTCGTACAGGTTGTTAAACTTGCGCTCCTGCTTTACAACAATATTCTTGATCTGGTTTAATATTTTTTTTGGGTTATAACCTAATATCTCCTTGGCTTTTTCATTCAGATTTGATAGGCGGCTTAGCGTAGCTACCCGTACCCTGTAAAACTCATCCAGGTTGGATGAAAATATGGCCAGGAAGCGTATCCTGTCAATTAAGGGCACTGTAGGATCAGAAGCTTCCTGCAAAACCCTGTCGTTAAAGTATAACCAGCTGATCTCCCTATTGATTAAAGGTATCCGTTTAATATCCATATAAATATGGCTTGTAAAGCCCTGTGTACAAAACTGCTTATTTATTTGTTAAGTTAATATTAACTAAACTTTAAATAGCAGCTTTTGTGTGTAACGCATTTAACACAAAAAGTTAATACGCATTTTTAATTCGGTAAGTTGATTATACTATCCGGAATGAATTTACATTTGTAAAACATTCTAAACTGACCTGCTATGCCATCATTTGATATTGTAAGTAAAATAGACGGACAAACGCTCGATAATGCGATCAACACCGCCAAAAAGGAAATATTGAACCGTTATGATTTTCACGACTCCAAAAGCACCATCGACCTGGATAAGAAAAGTAACCAGATCACCATCGTAACTGAAAACGATATGCGGCTGAAGGCAATCAAGGATTCTATCATCAGCCGTATGGTGAAGCAAAATCTTGACCCATCAGCACTGGATGATGGCAAGGAACAATATGCATCTGGCAATATGATCCGCAAGGAAATCAAGATTAAAGAAGGCATTGATAAAGCCACCGCTTCAAAAATTGTGAAGAAGATAAAAGACAGCGGCCTGAAAGTTCAAGCTTCCATTATGGACGACCAGGTGCGCGTGCAAGCTAAAAAGATAGACGACCTACAGGCAGTGATCAACCTCTGCCGGACTGAGAATTTCGGGCAGCCTTTGCAGTATATTAATATGAGGGCGTAGGGTGTGCGGTGAAGTGCGTGAGGTTAGCGTGTCAGAAGTCATGCTAGTTAGAATTTATAATCTAAATTAATAAGGATATAGGTATCAATAAAATAAATTTGAATCGCCGGCTTCTTTTCTATCCAAATCATGATTAATTGACCAAAACCAAATTCCTGTAGAAAATCCTAATTTTCCTCCGCTGCTGATTTTAAAGTATTTATTATGTTTCAGATAAATCAGTATTGAAGGTTTTTTCCATGCACATTCTATTTCTTTAGTATGATTTATACTATCGGCATATATAATTTCAGTAGGCTGGCCATATTTTTCAACTAGCCCATGGCGTAAGGTTTGATAGAGAGAACTGTCTTTACCTATAGCTCTAACTTCTTGAGGAAATTCCACATCTAACTGCCATAGTTTACCAAACTGCCTGCGGGAGCCCATATTTAATTCTACTTCCGCAGGAATCTTTCTTTTTCCACTTACCCACAGTGTGATGTATTTAGTTGAATTTACCCTTGCCCTTTTAAATTCCCCTGATTGCAAAAGTGTACGCAAATGTGAGTTCCACTTGTAACCTGACCAACCCATGTTAAAGCCATATACGGAGTTATTATTAGGCTTCAAATAAGAAATGAAATATAACAATAATAAAAAAGGAAGTGCGATTAAAAGCTTCATGTGCTAAGGGTTTTAGAAATTAAATATAGGTGATTATTTAATACATATGTAATATTCATACAAGACTGTTGATTAGAGCCCTAGATGGTTCAGTCAGTGACTGAAATCAATTGGATAAATTAGAGATATTCAGCAATAAATACCTACCTTATATTTCTGCTATACTTGATATTGGCTGATCAAATCATAACTGGGTTAAGTGTTCCGAGGGGTGACTTAAATCCTAAAAGAAAATAGAGGAGTTGTCCGACTATTATTGCCAAAGGTTTTTCGATACTCCTATATAATTTAAGAGCATTCCGCTGAACTCTTAAAACGGTGTGTGATTTCAAACGTAATATTATTTAAAATATTTAGTATAAATTACTTACCTTACCATACTGATGGTTTTCAGATATAACACTTCTGGGCCTTCAGGTAAACCAATTATTCAATTATTTCCTATCACACTTAAATTAAAAGATCATGAGTTTATTATGGACACTTTTGTTGGGCGGCATTGCCGGCTGGCTTGCCGGACAGGTAATGAAAGGCGATGGTTACGGAATTATTGTTGATATTATTTTAGGCCTTCTCGGCGGATGGCTTGGCGGTCATGTTTTAGCGTGGGCCGGTATCACAGCAGGTGGCAGCATTGGTTATCTTATTACAGCATTTATCGGGGCAGTTATTTTAGTGTGGATTGTAAGATTGATAAGAGGGAAATCTTAAAAATCAGAGCAGTTTCCTTGAACTCAAAATTACTTAACATAATAAAAAGCGAACTACTTGTTTTCTAATGGATTATATCATGTTGATATTAGCTCAAACAACAAACAGCTGATATTTAAGGTGTTCCAACTGTCGCGTAGTGTAGCAGATGTTGCGCACGCTACACCTAAAAAAAGCCCCGGTAACCTACCGGGGCTTCATCAAACTAAACCAACAACTTACTTATGAAAACAGTTTTTAACAAGATCCGGAAACAAGTTGTTGCCATTTCCAAACCCGTATATTTTCCGGGGCCTGGGGCCTATCACAATCACAATTAAACCTCACAGCCTTCAGCACCCGGGAAAATTATTTTACAGCTATTTCTCTTGATTGAAATTTAGCTTCTTCCTTTTTAGCTACGCTCAGCTTTAATACACCGTCGGTATATTCAGCATCAATTTTACCATGATCAGCACTTTCAGGTAAGGTAAATGACCTTACAAAAGAGTTGTAGCTGTATTCGCGTTTGCTGTATTTCTTACCTTCTTCTACATTTTCAGCTTTCTTTTCAGCAGAAACGCTTAATACATTTTTATCTAAACTGATCTTAAAGTCTTCCTTCTTCAAGCCGGGAACTGCTAATTCAATATGGAATTCGTTTTCGGTTTCAGCAATGTTTACAGAAGGCACTTTGTTTACAAATCTGTCGTTCAGGCGGGAATCGTTGATCAATGATTCAAATACATCATTGAACCAGGGATTTACCGCATTTTTTTGTCCGTTGTTAAATTTTACCAGTGTCATTTTTTATATCCTCCAGAGATTTTTATTTTATTGTTTTATTAACTTCGTCGGGGATAGGTCAACTGTTGTACCAATGGCCAAAAATTAGCATTTACAGACACAATGTCCGGTTATATTGATTACATACAGACACAATGACATAAAATGAGTGAAAATATAGAAGATTACAAGTACAGAACGCCCGTTTCTATTCGTTTTTCGGATATAGACGCCTATGGCCATGCAAACAATGCGGTGTACTTAACCTACTTTGAGGCGGCGCGTTCCAACTACTGGCGCGATGTGGTAAAATGGGACTGGAACCATAACGGGATCATCCTGGCCCGGTCGGAGGTGAATTATTTAAAGCCGATCTTACGGCATGATGAGATCGCCTGCTATGTACGTACCACCCGTATTGGTAACAGCAGTTTTGATGTAATGCATATCCTTGTTAAAATAACACCCGATGGCGAAGAAATATGCACTACAGGCAAAACGGTTTGCATCAGTTATGATTATAATATCAATAAATCAGTAAAAATACCTGCGGATCAGCGGGCAAGGATGATCGCTTATGATGAGCCGGGGTTGATATTGAATTGATGTGCAAATGCGTGGATGTGCAGATATGCAAATGTCTCATATCCACTTGAACAATTGATGTGCAAATGCTTTTTTAACCTGCACATCTGCACATTCGCATATCTGCATATTAAAAAGATTTGATCTGCGGCATGGTCAGCAGCTTTTCATCAAGTTTTGAAATATGTTTTTTGTGACCGGTTATAAATATCACCGCCTGCAAACAGCCATCCCTTTTATCAACAAGCCTTCTTTGTAGTTTAAGCTCATGTTTGCGGATGATATCTTCAAGGAGTAGAAGGTTGTCAAAATCAGCACTATCAAATACAACACTCAACAGCTTTTCATGGTGTATTTTATCCAGGTAAGTTTCAAAAATATGGAACAGCACCAATACGAGCACCGTAAGCACGGTTGATATCAACGATAACGTGTAATTTCCAGAACCGATAGCCATGCCTATGGCAGCCGCCACCCAAATCACTGCAGCTGTGGTCAATCCGTTAACCGATATATTATCTTTAAATATAACACCCGCCCCAATAAAGCCTACGCCGGTTACAAGGTTAATATTTACACCCTGCCCTGCGCGCTGCGAGATCATTGTAAAAATAGTTGAACCTAAACAGATGAGAATAATGGTGCGGAACCCGGCTGTTTTATTTTTATACTGGCGCTCCAAACCCAATATAGCGCCGCACAAAACAGCAATACCGATCTTTATAAGATCACTATTGGCAATATCGAACTCTAAACTTTTCAATTCCTATATTATGTTTTAGAATATCTTCCCAGGGTTTAATATCCCGTTCTTATCAAATACATTTTTAATTCCACGCCAAAGCTCAAAGTGAATATTGGAATATTTAATTGGCATAAATTCCTTTTGCACCAGGCCTATCCCATGCTCACCGGAGAGCGTGCCGCCTAATGATACCGTCAGCTCAAATATCTCGCGGATACCATCTTTTAGCTTGCTATTCCAATCCTCATCGCTCATGTTACCTTTAATGATGTTTACGTGCAGATTACCATCGCCTGAGTGACCATAACAGACTGATTCAAAACCATATTTGCCGCCTATCTCTTTAATACCTTTAATTAACTTCGGCAGCTTTGCACGCGGAACCACGGTATCTTCTTCCTTGTAAATGGAGTTTGATTTTACAGATACGGCCATCGTTGTCCGCACCCGCCATAGTTCTGCTTTTTGTGCCGATGAATCGGCAAACAATACCTCTTTGCAATCAAACTGCTCTAATACAGTATTGATCTTTTCACAATCATCAAAAATAACATCGGTGTTAGTGCCGTTTACTTCGATCAGCAGAAAAGCTTCTATGCCCTCTTTCAGGTCAAAATTAATGTCGTCGTATTTAACTACCCACTCCACTCCTTTACGCTCCATAAACTCCAATGCCGATGGAATAATGCCTGCCCTAAAGATAGCAGATACCGCTGCACAGGCCGACTCATTGGTAGCAAAAGATGCCATCATCAGGGCATCCTGCGTAGGCCGTGGTATCAGTTTAACCACGATTTTAGTAATGATACCCAGCGTTCCCTCCGAGCCGATCATCAACTGCGTTAAATTATATCCCGAAGAATATTTTAAAGTATTAGCGCCTGTCCAGATGATCTCGCCGTTTGGCAAAACCACTTCCAGGTTTAATATATACTCACGGATCGTACCATACTTAACCACTCTAGGCCCACCCGATCCATGCGATACATTACCACCAATAAAACAACTGCCCTTACTTGCCGGGTCGACCGGGTAAAGCAGGTTTTTTTCAGCGACCGTGTCCATAAACACCTCGGTTATTACACCGGGCTCTACGGTAGCCTGCAGGTTTTCTTCATCAATATCAAGAATATGATCAAAACGTTCCATAGCCAAAAGCACGCCTCCCTTAACCGGTAATGCGCCGCCGCTTAAACCTGTGCCTGCCCCCCTGGGTGTTACCGGGATCAGATGCCGGTTGCAAAGCTTCATCAGCTCAGCAACTTCCTGAACTGACTTGGGCTTTACTACCACCTCGGGGTAATAATGCAGATCTTCCGTTTCATCATGGCTATATTTTTCCAGGTCTGCGTGTTGCGTGATCACAGCATCTGCTCCCGCAATGGCTTTTATTGCCGATAATATTTCGTCTGTTATGATATTAAATTTCATTAGGTTATTTTATGTAGGATATAGTAACACCCGAATGATCTACTTTTCCCGGCATCGGCGGGTTTAATTTTTTGATAGTTACCACAATACTTTCAACAAAAGGGTATTCCTTTTTTATCTCATCTATGATGGCCTTGCAAAGTGTTTCTATCAGTTTGCGGGGTAGTTGCATTTGTTTTGAAGTTAATTCATATAGCTTTTCATAGTTAACTGTGTTTGCCAAATTGTCCTCCGTCAAATCGCCTGCGGGCGTAAATGCGACAGCAATATCTACACAAAACTGGCAGCCTAAAAGTTGTTCTTCGGGGTAAAACCCATGTTTGGCAAAAAATTCGGCACCTTGTAATGCAACAGTGATCATGGGTCAAATTTAGTTGATTGAGTTGGATTAAGTTAAATTAAGTTGATTGAGTTAGCTTATTGATTTATTAACCTGATTAACTTAATCAACCACTTAACCCAATCAACTTACTCAACTAAAAACCTATCTTTGCTCACCAATTATTTTTTATGGCAAGAACAGACCTATTTGAATCGCCGGATTATTTCCAGATCGACGAATTTTTGACCGATGAGCATAAGCTGATACGTACGACGGTTAGAGACTGGGTTAAAAAAGAACTAAGCCCGGTTATTGAAGATTATGCGCAGAAAGCACAGTTTCCGAAACACCTGCTTAAAGGATTAGCCGAGATCGGCGCTTTTGGGCCAACCGTACCGGTTGAATACGGCGGTGCGGGTTTGGATTATATTTCCTACGGTATCATCATGCAGGAAATTGAGCGCGGCGATTCAGGCATCAGGTCGACTGCTTCTGTACAGGGTTCATTGGTAATGTATCCTATTTACGCTTATGGTTCTGAGGAACAAAAGAAAAAATATCTGCCCAAACTGGCTTCGGGCGAGCTAATCGGGTGTTTTGGACTGACCGAACCTGACCATGGATCGAATCCAGGTGGTATGGTTACCAATATTAAGGATGCCGGTGATCACTATATTTTAAATGGCGCCAAAATGTGGATATCCAATTCGCCATTTGCAGATATTGCTATTGTTTGGGCTAAAGATGAAGGTGGAAAAATCCGCGGATTGATCGCAGAGCGTGGCATGGAGGGGTTCAGCACGCCGGAGACACATAATAAATGGTCGTTAAGGGCATCTGCTACAGGTGAACTGGTTTTTGATAATGTAAAAATCCCGAAGGAAAATATATTGCCCAATGTGGCCGGCTTAAAAGGGCCGCTTGGCTGTTTAAACCAGGCGCGCTACGGCATTGCCTGGGGAGCGATAGGTGCTGCTATGGATTGCTATGATACCGCGTTGCGTTACGCAAAAGAGCGCGTGCAGTTTGGCAGGCCGATAGCCGGTTTTCAGCTGCAGCAAAAGAAACTGGCCGAAATGATCACCGAGATCACCAAAGCACAGTTGCTGGTATGGCGTTTGGGCACTTTAAAAAATGAGAACAGGGCCACTCCTGCCCAGATATCAATGGGAAAAAGAAACAGTGTGGAAACTGCCATTACCATAGCCCGCGAAGCACGGCAGATATTGGGTGGTATGGGTATTACCGGCGAATATTCCATTATGAGGCACATGATGAACTTAGAATCGGTGATCACTTATGAAGGAACACACGATATCCATTTGCTGATCACAGGCATGGACATAACGGGCGAGGATGCCTTTAAATAAATTTTCAACATTTTTAGCTCAAAGGGCGCATTAACTATAACAACGCATTATACAATTACGTATAAAAAGCCATTTTAGTGATTCCCTTAGTTAATGTTGATATCCGTTTATAAAAATAGCTCTTCTTCATTCATAAAAAATGACAGGAAACTGTGGCTTTTTTTATTCCTGCTGCCCTTTATAATTTGTTCCTGCAATAAACAAAATGATGATGCCGGTACTTACTCGGCCTCTTTTAAACCGATATTTGATCAGGCTACCCATTACTTTGATTTTAATCAACCGGCCCGTGGTATATATTATCTTGATTCGGCCTTTGCCCGCATTAATAAGCCCTATCTAAATGATAGATTCCGGTTTTATAGTTTTCATTTTGTTTACCAGCAAAAAACTAAAGGAAACAGCAAGAAGGCACTTTTATATGCAGACAGTATGCTCCTTATTGCTCAGAAAAGCGTCAGCAAGCAGCAATATGTATCTAATTTTGCCGAAGCTAATTATGCTAAAGGCGATGCTTATTTCAGCCTGGAGCAGTTCAATGATGCTTATCAATGTTATTTCCAGGGATACCTGGCAGCAAAAAACTATTTAAACCAGGTGTCGCTGGCAGATTATACCTACCGAATGGGTATGATCATGTATAAACAGGCACATTATAAACTGGCGGTCAACTATTTTAAAGACAGTTATCGCCAAAGCCTGTCGATCAAAGGGAAAGACAATGAAGGGTTTCCTGCTTTTTATCGCCGCCAGGAATTATTAGATAACATCGCTATCAGCTATAGACATGACGGGAATATTGATAGTGCTATCGTTTACTTTGATAAAGTGTTAGTCTACATTAATGCCAATAGTCAGAAATTTAATAACAGGGCCGATATGCTTGAAATGGCCCGTGCTGTGGTATATGGCAATAAAGCCGAAGCTTTGATCATCAATGGAAAGTACAACCAGGCTAAGGAACTGCTTAAAAAGAGTATAGCCATCAATTTCAGAAAAACAGGTGATCATCGCGATGCGGAGTTATCTGAAATAAAATTGGGGCAGATATTCCTGCTTCAGCACAAAAATGATTCGCTGGTCAATTTGTTATCTCATTTGCGCATTCAACTGGATACCATAAAAAATGCAGATGCCGAAGGGGATTGGAACCGTTTAATGGGCGGTTATTTTCTTCAGAAAAACAATGCAGCTAAAGCGATCAGCTATATACAGCGCTATAATTCGCTTAAGGATTCTACCATCAAAAGGCTAAGTTCATTAAAGGAAAGCGATGTAAACCAACAACTTGCCAATTTTGAGAAACAATACGAGATTGAAAACCTGAGTAATAACAACAAACTGCAACGTATTTATCTGCAGGTAGCCGTGGTATGTGCACTAATGGCTATTGCTATCATATCTCTGATATGGCGTAACTGGAGAAGATCAAAACTGGATATAGTTACCGTAAAAAATCTAAACGAGGAAATCAATCAGCAAAAAAAAGACCTGGAGAAGGCTATCGAGGAAATTAAGATCAACAGCCGCGAAAAAGACCGCATTTTAAGAACGGTTGCACACGATCTGCGAAATCCCTTGGGAGGTATAGCCTCTTTAACCAATATAATGGTTGATGAAAGCGATGATAATGACCTGAAAGAACAGCTAAGAATAATAAAAGACACTTCGGCCGATACGCTTGAACTGATCAACGAAATACTGGAAGCTACCAATAGCACTTCCAAAGACCTGAAGAAACAATTGGTTGAGGTCAACTCGCTTTTAAATAACAGTATCGAGCTGTTACGTTTCAAAGCGGCCGAAAAACACCAGCAAATTATACTGGATGGCTTTGATACCCCGGAACAATTGTACATTAATCGTGAAATGATATGGAGGGTTATCAGTAACCTGATCACCAATGCGATCAAGTTCAGCCCGGTGGATGAAACTATTCATGTTAAATCCGTTCAACAGGGCAATAATGTTCAGATATCTATACGTGATAATGGTATCGGTATACCTGCGGACATGAAAGAAAGAGTATTTAACATGTTCACCGATGCCAAACGGACCGGGACGATAGGTGAAAAATCCTTCGGATTAGGTCTTTCTATTTGTAAACAGATCATTGAAAAGCATAATGGTAAAATATGGTTTGAAAGCCATTTGGGTAAAGGAACTACCTTTTATATCCGTTTACCAAAACCTAAAAAAATGGACCTGATCGTGATCGATTCTGAAACAGAACTGGCTGAACACAAAGTACATTGATCTATCCTTTTAAGAACTCAGCATACCATTTACCTGATGATTTAATGGTTCTTTTCTGCGTATCAAAATCAACATAGATCAATCCAAAGCGCGGATGATAGCCTTCGGCCCATTCAAAATTGTCGGTTAACGTCCATACAAAATAGCCCTCTACATTACATCCCTCCTGTTTGGCCTTTAATACCTGCTGTAAATTGGCCTGTATATATTCCCTGCGCTGAGTGTCATCCACTTGATCATCAGTTATTTCATCCGGAAAGGCAGCACCATTTTCGGTGATCAGTATTTTCCTGATCTGTGGATAAGCATCAAATTTCTTTAAAATGTGATAAATAGCAGCCGGATACACCTCCCAGCCCATTGCCGTAACAGGTACATTCCTGTCCTTAGCTTTTACCAGGCTGGCCTGTATGTAGGGTGTAAAAAAGGAATATTTTACAATTTCGCGTGTATAGTTTTGCAGGCCGATAAAGTCAAAATCAAATTGCATCTTTTGCTCGTCGCCCGGTTGGTAAAATTTCTGCAGCCCTTTTAAAACCGGGATATCATCCACCGGGTAACCTAAACCGAGTATCGGCTCAATAAACAGGCGGTTTACCAAAGCATCTGCTACATTTGCAGCTTTAATATCCCTTTTACTGCCAGATCGTGGCTCAATATGCGAACATGAAAAGGTAGTCCCTATCTCTGCAGTTGGCAGCAATTCGCGCAGCTTTTTGGCACCGGCTGTTATGCTTAACACGATGTGGTGGATTGCGGGTAAAAAGTTTTTCAAGCCGGTACGTCCGGGTGCATGTATACCAAAAAAATAGCCCGCCCCCGAAAAAACAGAAGGTTCATTCATTACCATCCAATATTTCACCCTGTCGCCAAAATGCTGTGCACAAATAATGGTGAAATCTGTGAACCATTCGATGATATTCCTATTTGTCCACCCTCCTTGTAACTCCAGGGCCTGTGGCAGGTCCCAGTGATATACGGTAACCCAGGGTTCAACACCTACTGAAAGGCTGTAGTCAATAACACGGTTATAATAATCAATACCGGCCTGGTTAATATTACCGGTACCATTTGGCAATATACGCGACCAGGAGATGGAAAATCTGAAATTAGGGATATTCAACTGCTTAACCAGGTCGATATCTCTTTTATAAGAATTATAAAAATCGCAGGCAATATCTGCTTTATGGCCATTAAGTATTTTCCCTTTTTTAGCTGTAAAAGCATCCCAAATGGATTCTCCTTTGCCATCGGCATCACAGGCACCCTCTATCTGGAAGGCAGCTGTTGAAACACCCCATTTAAAATCTTTCCCGAAAAGCGATTTGTCAAGATAGTCCATAGATCATGATCCATATAGGAGATAACCTGTAATTGAACGGTTTGAGGCCCTCAACTACAGACAATAATATGAATCCCAAATTGTACAATATAATTGGATAAAAGAAAAGTAAAAATAAAACCAATAAAGAGTTTAGTGAATAAAAGATGATCTCATGCTCTTTAAGATCATCCATTCACGGAAACTTCTGATAAGTTTTGAAATGAATTTCATAACAATTGATTTTTTCTAAAGTAAAAGTACTTAGCCTATATAATCTTATAGTAATGGCTGTATTATGATTTTGTTAATATTTTTTTCTTAAAAGTTTAAATAAATATGGCTTTAAAATGAATAACCATGTACACCGCTTATTTGTTTAGTACCTAATTTTGGTGCATGAAAACTTATTTTATCAGGTTGGCCAACTATGACCAGTATGCAAATCTGCTGCTGTTAGAAACTATAAACAAAACGGGTGAAACTGAAAAGGCGGTGCAATTGATGGCCCATCTGTTATCAGCCCAACAGGTATGGCTCTCCAGGCTGGTAGATAAACCAGTTACAGGGCATGTTTTATGGCCCGACTGGAAAACTGATACATTTAAACAACTCATCAATGATAATTACCAGAGGCTGATCAATTTCCTTGACTACTCAGCTCCTGATGATTTTGATAAAATAGTAAGTTATACAGATTTAAAAGGTAATAGTCATGAGAATAAGTTGAGCGATATATTAGCTCACTATTTTAATCATGGCACCCATCATCGGGCGCAGGCCGGACAGCATTTGAAACTGGCCGGTGCCGATCTGCCCAATACGGATTATATTTTTTACCTAAGGCAGTAATAAACTATTCCTGAGTTGAATAGTACTTTCAGTTTTACAGATTTTCGGACTTCCCGACTTTAATATTAATTTTGAGCCTATATTATACCATTTATGAGAAAACTAATCTTCGCAGCATTTATCGGTTTAGCAGTAAGTTCCTGTTCAGACAGCAAGAAACAAGAGAAAGACCTTTTAGATAAATTATTGAAAGTGCATGATAAGGTAATGATGAATGATGATGCGCTGATGAAAAATAAAATGCAGATTGACAGCTTGTTAAAATTACCTGCAAAGGATAGTGCCGAAAAACTGAACATGAAAGCATTAAGCACCAAATTGCGGGCATCTGAAGAAGCGATGGAAATATGGATGCAAAAATTTGAGCCGGATGTTACGAATAAATCCCATGACGAGATCATGAAATACTACGAAGAACAAAGAAAGATCATCCTTTCTGTAGATTCTCAAATGAATGCAGCCATCGCCGAATCCAATAAATACCTGTCAAACAGAACAAAATGAAAAATTTAATTGTGTGTTTATTTGTATCGATTTTTTTATGGACTGCTTGCAAACCCGGCTCGGGTGATAAAAAAACACTGCCTATTTATGGTAATCGTCAGCCTGTTACAAAAACGGTTAACGGTAAATCTGTAACGGATACCATTTATCAAACCATAGCTAAATTTAAAACGGTAAATCAATACGGGGACAGCATCACTAACAAAAGTCTTGACGGTGATATCTATATAGCCGACTTCTTCTTTACTACCTGCCCTTCTATCTGTCCTATTATGCACCGTAATATGCTGAGTGTATATAATGCATTTAAGAGTAAAGGTGATATCAAGATCATATCCTACACGATTGATCCTAAACACGATAGCGTGCCTGTTCTGAAAAAATATGCGGATAAGCTGGGTGTGTCCGGTAACACGTGGTGGTTTTTGCAGGGCAAAAAGGATGAAATTTATAAACTCTCAGAAAGCTACCTGGTTCGGAAACCGGAAGAAGATGCCAAACAGCAATTTATTCATGATGGCTCATTCCTTATAGTTGATAAGCAAAAACGGGTAAGGGGGGCTTATGATGGTACTGATCCTAAACAGGTTGAACAGATGATAGCCGATATAAAAGAATTGCAAACCGAACCTGATCAATTGATTGCCCAATGAAATTAAAGGCGATGTGGATAGTACCGGCCGTTATAGTTCTATTTATAGTAGCCTGCCAGAGCGAACAAAACATCGAATTCAAAAGATATTATTCATCCGGTGCTTTGGTATACCAGGCGCATTGCCAAAACTGCCATGGCAACAATGGTGAGGGCCTTTCGGCACTCATCCCACCACTTACCGATTCACTCTATCTAAAAAGCAATAAAAATCAGTTGGCTTGTTATATTCAATCCGGATTAAAAGGCCAGATTATCGTTAAAGGGAAAAAGTTTGACGATGCCATGCCTACTAATGACCTATCACCGGTCCAAATCGCCCAGGTATTAACCTACATAGGTAATTCTTTTGGTAATAAACTTAATACCATTAATGAACAGCAGGTGCAGGCTGATCTGGGAAATTGTAAATAGGTTGAACAAGTTCAAATTTTCAACCTGATCAACTTAATCTAACAAATTCAACTCAATCAACTACCTTTGTACCGCAAGGTATTCTATCGCTCCTGTCCAAACGGGGGAGGAAAGTCCGGGCAACACAGAGCATCCTGCTTCCTAACGGGAAGGCGCCTTACAGCGGGCGACAGAAAGTGCCACAGAAAATAAACCGCCGCGATTCGTCGGGGTAAGGGTGAAAACGTGAGGTAAGAGCTCACGGCTTTCCCGGGCGACCGGGATCGCGGTAAACCTCAGGAGTTGAAAGACCAAATAGGTCCTGGATCGAAGCTGCTCGCTTCAGGTATTGATTTATCATACCATCAGGATGGGTAGGTTGCTTGAACCTGTCAGCAATGGCAGGGCCAGATCAATGATAGAATTAAACAGAACCCGGCTTATAGCCTTGCTGCTGTCTTTACAATCCCTTTCCTTGAAACAGGAAGGGGTTATTTTTTTACTATGTAATTTTTTCATTACCCGAGAAAATTATTCCGAGTCGTTTATGCATGTTTTTTGTTGGATGGGGTTGCTTATTTTTTTAAAGGGAGTAAAAACTGTTTGTTTTACTATACAATTTTATAACTTAGCAAACCAACATAACTACCCTATTTTACTATAAAAATGGCTAAAATTTTAATTATTGATGATGAGCGGGCCATCCGCAGCACCCTGAGGGAGATACTGGAATACGAGGATTACACGGTTGAGGATGTGGACAACGGAATTGACGGCCTTGAACTGATAGAGAAAAACGATTATGACTTAGTGCTCTGCGACATCAAGATGAGCCGGATGGATGGCATGGAAGTCCTTTCAGAAGGCCTTGCTATTAAACCCGACCTGCCATTTATCATGATATCGGGCCATGGAACGGTTGAAACTGCCGTGGAAGCCAGCAAAAAAGGCGCTTTTGATTTCATCTCCAAACCGCCTGACCTGAACCGCCTCCTGATCACCGTTCGCAATGCACTTGATCGCGGTAG
Source organism: Bacteroidota bacterium (assembly GCA_048498695.1). Classification (GTDB taxonomy): domain Bacteria; phylum Bacteroidota; class Bacteroidia; order Sphingobacteriales; family Sphingobacteriaceae; genus Mucilaginibacter. Next base: position 20,463 of record JBEHXM010000013.1, on the reverse strand, counting down.
TCTGGTTACCGAGGCAAAAGTATTAAAACGTAAAGTTGCCAAGGTACGACCGATTTTGGGTGGATCGCAGCCTATTGCAAAAATAAAAGAGACCATAGAACGTGTAGCCCCTACGGATGCACGCGTACTGATAACCGGCGCAAACGGAAGCGGTAAAGAACTGGTAGCAAGGTGGCTGCACGAAAAATCAAACCGTTCCAACTCGCCATTGATAGAAGTGAATTGTGCAGCTATACCGTCTGAACTGATAGAAAGTGAATTGTTCGGTCACGAAAAAGGTTCGTTTACCTCGGCAGTAAAGCAACGCATTGGTAAATTTGAATCAGCAAGCGGAGGCACGTTGTTTTTGGATGAGATCGGCGATATGAGTCAATCGGCACAAGCCAAAGTATTACGCGCCCTACAGGAAAATAAGATCACGCGCGTGGGCGGCGAGCGGGAAATTGAGGTGGATGTGCGTGTAGTAGCCGCTACCAATAAAGACCTGCTAAAAGAAATTGAAGCCGGCAATTTCCGTATGGACCTTTACCATCGTCTGAGTGTGATCCTGATCCATGTACCGCCGCTTTCTGAACGCAAGGATGATATTGGTTTGCTTACCCAAAACTTTATTGAAGAAATATGCAGCGACTATGGCATGCCGCCGAAAAAAATATCTGAACCGGCAATTGAGGCGCTTAAAGCCCTGCCATGGACAGGCAATATCCGCGAGTTACGGAACATGGTTGAACGCCTGATCATCCTGAGCGATAAAGTAATTACTGATAATGATGTTAAAGTCTTTGCCAACCCCTCGGCGACGACATCTTCGTCAAATGGAGCGACAGCAGTACCACAAACAGATTACGACCAGTTTACCAATTTCCAGGAATATAAGGATTTGCCGAGCGCGAATACATCAAATTCAAGCTGGAGAAAAACAATTGGAATGTTTCAAAAACAGCTGACGATATAGATATTCAGCGTAGCCACTTGTATAGTAAGATCGAAAAATTTGGATTGAAGCGCGGGGAATAAAATTTCACATTATAAATTTGCTTTTACTAATATTTTTAGCAAATTTGTATTGTGAATCAAAACTCCATACAGGTAAAAACCGAATCGCGTGTGCTGTTTGTTGATATGAACAGCTTTTTTGCCCGTTGCGAACAGCAGGTAAATTACTGGCTGCGCAACCGTCCTGTAGGGGTTTGTGTATACACCGGTAAATTTGGCTGTGTAATATCTCTCTCTACTGAAGCTAAAGCGCGTGGTTTAAAAGCCGGTATGCGATTGAATGATGCCATGAAAGTATGCCCCGACCTGGTGCCTGTGGAAAGTAATCCCGACCGCTACCGCCAGTTTCACACCAAAATAATTAATATACTGCGCCAATATTGCCAGGATGTAGTGCCCAAAAGTATTGATGAGGCCATTATCAATCTTGGCAATTATGAATATATTTATAAAGACCCTTGCGATGTTGCAAGAAAAATAAAACAGGATATTCTTACCAATGTTGGTGACTGGTTGACCTGTTCTGTAGGTATTGCTCCCAATGCTTTCCTGGCCAAGTTGGGATCAGTGCTCGGTAAAAAACGGGACGGGCTGATGCTGATCACGCCACAAAACATTGATGAAATTTTAAAGCAATTAAAACTGGGCGACCTACCAGGGATCGGTTCCAATATGAGTTACAGGCTTGAACGCGGGGGCATCCACACTCCACTTGAAATGCGATATGCAGGTCCGCATAAATTAAAAGCTATCTTCAAAGGTATCGAAGGAATATTCTGGCATTACCGGCTCAACTTTATTGAAACCAATATTGTGGCGCATGATTATCGCGGCATGCAGGCCATGCGGCAAATATCAGCCGAAAAGAGAAAGAGCATGAACTACATCGATCAGTTGTTCATGACGCTTTGCCTTACCCTCGAAAAACGCATGGTAAAACATAAGTTTTATTGCAAGGCCATTGCATTTACCGCCCGGTACCAGGATGGCACGCGTTGGGATGACGGATTTACAATCACTATCCCGGTACAGGATGCGATCAGCCTGATGCGGATGATCCGGCTCCGGGTAGATAAATTTGAGAAGCTAAGTGATTCGGGGCCGGTATTTAATAATGATATTACCCAGATGCGGGTGGCTGTTACCAATTTTGTGAATAATGGCAATATGCTGTACAGTTTGTTTGACGATATGGACCGTAAAGAAACAGCGCTTAAAGCTATGCACGACATAAAGGACCGGTTTGGATCGGACAAACTGATACGTGCCATCGAAATGACCGATGAGAAAGTGATCAACGATGTAATAGGGTTTGGCTCGGTAAAGGATTTGACTGATTTAGATTATAAGGCGATGTATTAAATTAGATGGCCCAAATTATCTAATCCGAAATCGAACTTCCGAATTCCGAAATCACTCTTACAAAATCTCACCTTAAAACCCTACTTTTGCGCTTCAAATGGAGCACATTCGTAATTTTTGTATCATAGCGCATATCGACCACGGTAAAAGTACCCTTGCCGACCGTTTGCTTGAATATACCAATACCATTACCCAGCGTGAATCGCAGGCGCAACTGCTTGATAATATGGACCTTGAACGCGAACGCGGGATTACTATCAAGAGCCACGCCATACAAATGGATTATGAGCTTGACGGGCAGAAATATGTTTTGAACCTGATAGATACCCCCGGTCACGTAGATTTTTCTTATGAGGTTTCCCGTTCTATAGCAGCTTGTGAAGGGGCTTTATTAATTGTTGATGCCGCACAAGGGATACAGGCGCAAACCATATCCAACCTGTACCTGGCCCTGGAAAATGACCTGGAAATCATCCCGGTACTCAATAAAATGGACCTGCCCGGTGCTATGCCCGAAGAGGTAAAAGACCAGATAGTTGACCTGATCGGGTGCAAGCGCGAAGAAATTTTAGCTGCATCAGGCAAAACAGGTATGGGTGTGCACGATATTTTACGTGCCATCATAGAACGTGTCCCCGCCCCTGTAGGTGATCCGAAAGCACCATTGCAGGCCTTGATATTCGATTCTGTATTTAATTCGTTCCGTGGCATTATAGCGTATTATAAAGTAGTGAACGGCGAGATCAGGAAAGGTGATAAAGTAAAGTTCGTGGCCACAGAAAAACAATATTTAGCAGATGAAGTAGGTACCTTAAAACTGAACCAATTACCTAAAGATGTGATCAAAACCGGTGACGTAGGTTATATTATCTCGGGCATAAAAGAAGCGCGTGAAGTTAAAGTGGGTGATACCATTACGCGTGTCGACCGTCCATGCGAGGCCGGTATACAAGGTTTTGAGGAGGTAAAACCCATGGTGTTTGCTGGGATCTATCCTGTAGATACGGAAGATTATGAAGAACTGCGTGAATCAATGGCCAAGCTGCAATTGAATGATGCATCGCTTGTTTTTGAGCCGGAATCATCAGCAGCTTTAGGTTTTGGCTTCCGCTGCGGTTTCCTGGGTATGCTGCATATGGAGATTGTCCAGGAGCGACTGGAACGCGAATTCGATATGACGGTGATCACTACCGTTCCTAACGTATCCTACAAAGCATTTACCACCCGTGGCGAAGAGTTGCAGGTAAATAACCCTTCGGACCTGCCAGACCCCAGCAAAATTGATTTTGTGGAGGAGCCTTATATCAAGGCAACTATCATTACCAAGGCTGAATTTGTAGGTCCGGTGATGTCACTTTGTATACAAAAACGTGGCTATATCAAAAATCAATCCTACCTGACATCAGACCGCGTAGAATTGGTATTCGAAATGCCAATGGGCGAGATCGTATTTGATTTTTATGATAAACTGAAAACCATATCAAAAGGTTATGCCTCATTTGACTATCACCAGATCGGTTACCGGCAGTCGGACCTGGTACGTTTAGATATACGTTTAAATGCGGAGCCTGTTGATGCCTTATCGTCTCTGATCTTCAGGGGAAATGCTTATGACTTCGGGAAAAAGATCTGCGAAAAACTGAAAGAGCTGTTGCCACGCCAGCAATTCGAGATCATCATACAGGCATCTATCGGTGCCAAGATCATTGCCCGCGAAACGGTAAAAGCATTGCGGAAAGACGTTACTGCCAAATGTTACGGTGGTGATATATCCCGTAAGCGCAAGCTGCTGGAAAAGCAGAAAAAAGGTAAAAAACGTATGCGCCAGGTGGGGAATGTGGAAATACCACAATCGGCGTTTATGGCGGTTTTGAAACTTGATTAATATTATTAGAACCAAGATACAAGAGTCAAGAACCAGGACAAATTTATTCGGTTTTTGATGTCTTGATTCCTGGTTCTTGACTCTTGACTCTATTTTATGGAATTACTCGACGGAAAATACGTATCAGAAAAACTGAAAGGCGAAATAGCTGAAGAAGCTGCTAAAATTTTAGAACGCACCGGACGCAAACCTCATTTGGTAGCTGTTTTAGTTGGCCATGATGGTGGCAGCGAAACTTATGTGGCCAGCAAGATGAAGAATTGTGAAAAGGTAGGCTTCAAATCGACCCTGGTACGTTATGAAAATGACGTGACCGAAGAAGAATTGCTCAATAAAGTAGCCGAACTGAATGCCGATGCAGATATCGACGGCATTATTGTTCAACTCCCGTTACCCAAACATATCGACCCGGAAAAGGTAACAGAAAAGATCGACTACCGCAAAGATGTGGATGGCTTCCACCCTATTAACCTGGGCCGTATGCAGCGTAACTTGCCTTCTTTTATTCCGGCAACTCCTTATGGCATTACCTTAATGCTGAAGGAATATAATATTGACACTACCGGTAAACATTGTGTAGTGGTTGGACGCAGTAACATTGTGGGTTCACCAATGAGTATATTAATGGCCCGCAATACTAAACCCGGTAATTGCACCGTAACCATCTGTCACAGCCGCACGCCAAACATCAAAGAGTTTACCTTACAGGCCGATATCCTGATCGTTGCCATTGGTAAAAAGAACTTTATTACTGCTGATATGGTGAAAGATGGCGTAATAGTAGTTGATGTGGGTATGAACCGTGAAACCTCTACCGTCACCAAATCGGGCTATAAATTATACGGCGATGTTGATTTTGAAAATGTAGCACCAAAATCATCATGGATCACACCTGTTCCTGGCGGTGTTGGATTGATGACAATAATCGGATTGCTTAAAAATACTTTGGCTTCAGCTAACAAAGAAGTTTATCAGTGATGGTAGTTGATTGAGTTAGATTAAGTTTACTGAGTTGATTAAGTTAAGCGATGATAAACATGGCCACCTATAGTAATTTTCTAACAGTAACCATCCAACTCAATCAACCAAATCCAACTTAATCAACTCAAATATTCCTCCGGAATCAAATGGTTTTCATTTTCATCAAACCAGGCCATAGACAGGATGCGCCAGTTGCCTTCTATTTGTACAAACTGGATAAAATTAAGTCCCCGGGGTAGCCTTTGCTGTTCGTGATCAGCAAAATTATATTCATAAACGCTTATGCGATGTGCTACCCTGCCAAATACTTCGGTTTTTGAATAAAGTTCGCGTTCCATAAATTGCTCAATGGCGCCTTCTGCCACCTGCGATCCCATTGCTTCAATAAATGATTCGGCAGTAAAGGTTATAGGTGTACTAAAGCTATTGTTGATCAGGATGCCATTACCATAAAATAATATTTTTACGGGTGTAAAGTCTGGTGGTTCTGAACTGACAAAACTGATCGCTTTATAAAAATCTTTGGTCAGGTCATCGATCTCGATAGTTTCCATCATTTAAATGCTTGCTTAAATTTCTCCCAAAATGAACTGATGCCCACATAAATTGCGTCATCCCTTACCTCAACCGGGTAGCTATCAATGTAGTCATTCTGGCCCTCGCTACCCTTCCCTGTTTCCAGGCTGTATGAATAACGATGGATAGGGCAAATAAGTTTTCCTTCTTTACACCAGCCCGCAGTGAGGTCGCCACCCGCGTGTGGACACCGGGCTGAAAGTGCAAATATTTTACCTTCAAAACCTACCAAACACAAGGTCTTGCCGCCTGCTTTTGCTTTTTTAATAAATGGTTGACTTGAAGGCTGAATGCCGGGTATTTTATACCACTTCATAGAGTATTAAAAGTCGATCTTCAAATTCATTACCGCAGGATTTTTAATGATCTCATCCATATTGGTTTGAAGTATAACCCTTTTCCTATCGGCTGACAGTATGGCTTTGGGATTGTTTATTTTTTTGACCGGCTTAGCGAAATTCAGTATCACTTTGTAAGGCATATCGATCAGCATGGCTTTGGCCATGGCAAATGTTGACTGTGTTTTTTTCAGGAAGGCATTAAACTTCGCTTTATCTATAATGCGGTAAAACTTGTGGGGAGTTACTTCATAAGCGTAATAATCCTGTCCGCTGATCAGTTGCCGGGCATCAAATTCCTTACTATTCTTGTTATTGGTGACGGCTTTAAGATCACTATGCGATTCGATCTTGGCAATGTTTTGTAAGTAATATTGCAGATCGGCCGCATTTTTTGCATCGTGGTCAATACTGATCTTCATCAAACTTTTAGCCAGGTTCATTTTAACCGATAGGTTACTGCTTTTAGCAAGGTTTGATTCTTCCAGTGTCATCCTCTGTTGGGTACTATCAGGCAGGGCGCTGTAAAAATTAAGGGTGGTATCTTTTACTACAGCAAACTGGGGTGTAGCCTTTACTGAATCTGACATCAGGTTCATCAGCACTGATACAGCCTTGCTCATATCAAAACTGTAGGCAACTTTACAGGAACCATCGGGCTTAAAATCATAATGCTCCTCTACATCCACACATGATGTAAAACAAACCAGCACCATAAATAGGATCAGTAGGCTAAGTTTTCGCATCCCTAAAAGTTTAGGTAATTGTACAGAAAAAAGTCGGGAACTAAAAGGGCAAATCATCACGACTTTTGCACATTATTTGCTCACCGTGCCCTGCTTTATGTTTCTTCCTTTCAGCTTAAAAAGGTAAATTTGCCGCTTAATTATGGCACACCAGGTTCCGGAAGATGGCACATTGCTTCCTTTGATGGAAGAATTTTATACGATACAGGGAGAGGGATTTCATACCGGCAAAGCTGCGTATTTTATTCGTTTAGGCGGTTGCGATGTTGGCTGCCATTGGTGCGATGTAAAGGAAAGCTGGGATGCTGAGCTGCATCCGCTCACCGCTGCAGATGTAATCGTTGAGAATGCATCAAAGTACCCTTCTAAAGCAGTTGTAGTTACAGGCGGCGAACCGTTACTGTATAACCTGGATTATTTAACGAAGCAGCTTCAGCAAAAAGGCATAAAAACATTTATTGAGACATCTGGTGCTTATCCCCTTTCGGGAAACTGGGATTGGATATGTTTGTCGCCAAAAAAATTCAAATCACCTTCACCGGGTGTAGCTGCTTATGCCAATGAACTGAAAGTGATCGTGTTCAATAAATCAGACTTTGCCTGGGCTGAGGAACATGCAAAGTTGGTACCCGATGGCTGCAAATTATATCTGCAGCCAGAGTGGTCAAAATCAAAGGAAATGACACCGTTGATAGTGGATTATGTGATGAATAACCCGCATTGGGAAATATCATTGCAAACGCACAAATATTTGAATATCCCCTAAAAAACGTAACTTCGGGTACTAAATACCGTATTACCTACAATGAAAGTTTTTTTCTTATCGGTATTATTTTTATCCCTGTATATTTCACTATCTGCCCAGGAAAGGCAATACTCTACCACAAATAAAGAGGCTATAAAATACTTTTCATTAGCCGGTCAAAGTTTTGACGATCACATGTATGATGATGCCGTTGCACAATTATTAAAGGCAATTGACGAAGATCCAAAATTCATCGAGGCACACCTGCAATTAGGTGATATCTACCGGCGAGAGTGGAAATATAAGGAAGCTGCCGATCAATACCGCCAGGTAATCAAGGTGAACCCTGATTTTGACCAGTTTGTATATTTTAAAGCAGGGGATTGCGAGATACACCAGGCACAATACAGTGACGCCAAACAACACCTCGATAAATACCTGACCTTTGCCAATCTATCAAATCAGAATACCTTTCTGGCACAAAAGCTATTGAATGATTGCAAATTTAGCTTGGATGCCTTACAGCATCCTGTGCCGTTTAAACCCGAGAATATTGGTCCTGAGATCAATACCGGTGATGATGAATATTTTCCGGCGATAACTGCCGATGAAAATATCCTGATATTTACGAGGAAGATCAGTAATAACGAAGATTTTTATAAAAGCATTAAAGTTAATGGCAAATGGCAAACGGCTACGTATTTAAGCGACAATATCAATTCACCATTTAACGAAGGTGCGTTATCGTTGTCACAGGATGGGAAAATATTATTTTTCACGGGATGTAACCGACCTGACGGATTAGGCCGCTGCGATATTTATATCACACAAAAAAAAGGTAACGACTGGAGCAAGCCCTTTGATATTAGTCCGCCGATAAATACGCCGGGCTGGGAATCACAGCCATCCATTAGTTCAGACGGCAGAACACTTTATTTTGTAAGCAACCGTAAAGGTGGTTACGGAGGATACGATATCTGGAAATCGACCTTAACCGAAAAGGGATGGGGAGAGCCGGAGAACCTGGGGCCAAATGTAAATACGCAGTTTGATGAGCAGTCGCCTTTTATTCATCCTGACGACAGCACACTTTACTTCTGTTCAAACGGCTGGCCAGGCATGGGTGGCAAAGACCTTTTTGTAAGCCGCCTGGGTAAAGACGGTAAATGGCAAAAACCGGACAACCTGGGCTACCCTATCAACTCAAATGGCGACGAGAACGGATTGACACTAACCGCTAATGGCAGCTATGCATTTTTTTCGTCTAACAACCTGAATGGCTCGGGCGGTTTTGATATTTATACTTTTGAGCTTCCTGAAAAGGTACGGCCGCGCATGGTAACTTATGTAAAGGGCATTGTAAGTGATGCTATCACGAAACAACCGTTGGAATCTGCGGTTGAGATCGTCGACCTGGAAAAGAACCTTCCCGTTTACCAGGATTATAGTTCGGCTGAGCATGGTGATTTCTTAGCTACCTTGACAACCGGCAAAAACTATGGCCTCAATATTTCGAGAGATGGCTACCTGTTCTATTCAGCCAACTTTTCGTTGATAGGTCATGAGGATAAAAATCCGTTCAACCTGACGGCTTTATTACAGCCTATTGAGGTTGGCAATAAGGTGATATTGAAGAATATATTTTTTGATACCAATAAAGCTGATATTAAAGATGAATCAAAGCCAGAGCTTAGGAAGCTGATAGACTTTTTGACCCTTAATCCTACTGTTCATATTGAAGTATCAGGGCATACGGATAATGTGGGCGGCAACCAGTTTAACCAAACCTTATCCGAAAACAGGGCAAAAGCTGTTCAGCAATATTTGATCGCAAATGGTATTAATGCAAGTCGACTTACCGCCAAGGGCTATGGCGAAACAGAACCTGTTGCTGCTAATGATAATGATGAAAACCGAAGCAAAAATAGGCGGACGGAGTTTAAGATAATTGCGAAATAGTAATTCATAGTCTGAAAGTCCGTAAGTCGGGAAGACCGAAAGAATTATTGAAAATTTAATAATGCTTGTGTCGTACAACGCTTTCCACTTTTCCTTTTTCAAATTTAATTTCCATTGAATCCGGGTCAATACTCCCTGGAGTAAAACCTAAATCATAGAACCAATCATTGCTTTCTTGCTTGTTACCTTCATCACCTAAGAGCTTTTCTACATCCGGTTTTGTTTTTCCTATAAGTAATTTGCTATTGATAATATTATTGGAAAGTTCGTAGCGTTCATCTTTATTATTTATCCAGTCATCTCTATTAAAATCACGATTTGGATAATGACTATATACTAAAAATCCAAGTAATATAATCGTGATGTACACCAGGGGAGTTGAAATAATTGTAACAAGCCACGTAATGATGAGTCGTTTTCTTTTGGAGTTGATTTTTTTTAAGAATTTCCAACGCCAAATAAAAAATATTGGAATACCAAGAATTATTACAATCAGGTAAGCATCTAAACCAATACCTAAAATCGATATCGAAAAAATAGAATTCATTTAAAACGTAGAATTTTCAGATATGATAGATTATGATTTCATAAAAAAAACCGACATACGGTCGGTTTCATATTCCATAGATGAGAAAACCTTTTACCTTTCTGCTTTAAGCTTTCTCCTTGTTTAATTTCCTAATTCCGACATGAATTTTATCCGCATCAACTGTACTTCTTCGCGTGTGTAGTCATCTGCACCTAACTCAACCAGGGCATTATCGATAGAGTCAATTTCAGCAGTTTTAAAGTAATCATATACTTCTTCCTGCTTATCCTCATCTATCACTTCATCAATAAAGTAATTGAGGTTAAGTTTGGTCCCTGAGTTAACAATGGACTCTACCTCACGTAAAACTTCCTCGTAGGTTAAACCCTTTGAAGCCGCTATGTCCTCCAGGCTCAAATGCCGGTCGATATTCTGGATGATATAAACTTTAAGGGCCGATTTGTTAGCGGCGCTTTTGATCACCATATCTATCGGGCGGTCTATATCATTATCCTCAACATATTTTTTGATCAGATCGGTAAACGGAGCACCAAATTTAATGGCCTTGCCCGCCCCTACTCCTGATATCTGTTTCAACTCCTCTGTTGTGATCGGGTAGTGCGTACACATTTCTTCCAGCGATGGGTCCTGGAATATTACAAATGGTGGTAAGCCCTTTTGCTTGGCTATCTTTTTGCGCAGATCCTTCAGCATTTGCAGCAATTCGGTATCCAATGCGCCTCCGCCCTGTTTCGGCCCGTCCTCAGACTCATCATCATCAGTAGCGCCCATTGCTCTGTTCATTATAAACCGGATGCTGTGAGGATTATCCAGGAAGTTAACTCCGCTTTTTGTCAGGCGTAATAAACCATACTGGTCGATATCCTTTGCCAGGTAATTGTTCAACAAGGCCTGGCGCAGTAATGATTTCCAAAGGTTTTCACCCTGTTCTTTACCTGATCCGAACACATTCAGCAAATGGTGTTCATAATTATGTATCTGCGGGTTATCAACCCCCATTAAAACACTGATGATATGGAAATCGTCAAATTTTTCGCCCAATTGTTTGATCAGGCTTAAAGCTTTATGCAGATGTTCTTCGCCGTCAAAATGTTCTTTGTGTGCACAACTGTTATCACACATATTATTACAGCCAGCTTCGTTAAAGTTCTCTCCAAAGTAATGCAGCAACTGTTTACGGCGGCATACAGCCGATTCAGCGTAATCTATTACTTCCTTCAGTATCTGTGTGCCGATCTCGCGTTCAGAAACCGGCTTGTCCTTCATAAATTTCTGAAGCTTGTCAATATCCTTCTCAGAATAAAATGCAACGCATATCCCCTCACCGCCATCACGCCCGGCTCTACCGGTTTCCTGGTAGTAGCCTTCCATGCTCTTTGGCATGTCGTGGTGTATCACATAACGCACATCGGGCTTATCAATGCCCATGCCAAATGCGATGGTGGCGACAATAACATCCACATCTTCCATCAGGAATTTATCCTGCGTTTCGGCCCGCATTTTTGATTCGAGACCGGCATGGTAAGGCAAAGCTTTGATGCCATTCAGATTTAATGCTTCCGCTACTTCTTCTACTTTTTTACGGCTCAGGCAGTAGATGATGCCGGATTTACCTGCATTTTGTTTAACAAACTTTACGATTTCCTTAATCACATTACGCTTGGCACGAACCTCGTAAAACAAGTTTGACCGATTGAATGATGACTTGAAAACAGTCGCATTATTCATCTGCAGGTTCTTCTGAATATCCTGCTGAACTTTTGGTGTTGCTGTAGCCGTTAAAGCTATGATCGGGATATCATCACCGATGTTACTGATCACCTGTCTTATCTTGCGGTACTCGGGCCTGAAATCATGGCCCCACTCCGATATACAATGCGCTTCATCAACCGCAACGAATGATACCTGGTTAAGCCTTAAAAAATCAACATTCTCCTGTTTGGTAAGTGATTCGGGGGCTACATACAGCAGTTTGGTTTTGCCGCTCAACACATCTTCCTTAACACGGGCAATTTCGGCCTTGTTTAATGATGAATTTAAAAAGTGTGCAATACTGTCTGACCCGCCAAAGGCCCTTAGCTGGTCAACCTGGTTTTTCATTAAGGCAATCAATGGCGAGATCACAATCGCTGTTCCGTCGCTCATTAATGCCGGCAGCTGATAACACATGGATTTGCCACCACCTGTGGGCATTATCACGAATGTATCATTTCCGGCAAGGATATTAGTTATAATCGCTTCCTGTTCTCCCTTGAAGTTATCAAACCCAAAAAAATTCTGGAGATTATCAAAAAGCGACCGCTTTGTTTCAATCATTATTTATTTATTCTATTATTATATTTAAAAGTTCAAAATAACAAATTTTTCTAAATAAACGGTTGATTTTGTTTAAAATTTTATATAAAAATGATTTTTAAATGAAAACAATTTAATTTCTAATTCCGTTCTAATTACCGGTGAAAAACCAACTGGTTTAAGTAATTTTATTTAATATATAATTTACAGAATTTTGTACACTTTTGCGGTTGGTTAACAGCTATAAAATTCTTTACAAGCACACATGAATAAAAACCACTATGCTATTATAATGGCCGGCGGGATAGGAAGCCGTTTCTGGCCTATTAGCAGATCATCTTATCCAAAACAATTTTTAGACATATTAGGCACGGGTAAAACCCTGATACAAAATACTTACGACCGGTTTCTGAAAGTTTGCCCGAAGGAAAATATTTACGTAGTTACTAATGATAATTACGCAGGTATTGTGCAGGAGCAATTACCGGACATGTCTGATCACCAGATACTGACCGAGCCCGTAATGCGTAATACTGCACCCTGCATTGCTTATGGTTGTTTCAAGATAGAAAGTTTAAACCCCAATGCCTCAATCGTGGTAGCGCCGTCTGACCACCTGATACTGGACGAACCAGCTTTTATTACAGCCATTGAAAAATCGCTTGATATTGCGAATAAAAAAGAATGCCTGGTTACCCTCGGCATCAAACCATCACGGCCCGACACCGGCTACGGATATATTCAATACACTGACCATGCCATTGGTGATGATTTTTATAAAGTAAAAACCTTTACTGAAAAACCGACTTTAGAAATTGCCAAAACGTTTTTACAAAGCGGCGATTTCCTGTGGAATGCCGGGATATTTGTTTGGTCTGGTAAGGCGATTTTAAATGCCTTTAGCCGATACCTGCCCGAAATGAACGAAATATTTGCCGAAGCCAGGCCGGTATACAATTCAGATAACGAAAAGAACCACATCCATAAAGCCTACCAGCAATGCACCAATATTTCTATTGACTATGGCATTATGGAGAAAGCGGATAACGTATATGTACTGCCATCAGAGTTCGGCTGGTCTGACCTGGGTACCTGGGCATCTATTTACCAGCTGGCCGAAAAGGATTACGTAGGCAATGCGGTCATTCCATCCGAGAAAGTGATCATGTATGATTCATCCAACTGTATGGTCAATGTGCCTGCAGATAAACTGGTGGTTTTACAAGGCCTGCATGATTTTATCGTGATCGAATCCAACAATACCCTGCTGATTTGTCCCCGCGACCAGGAACAAAATGTAAAACAGGTAGTAGCGGATGTAAAGCAGAAATTTGGGACGAAATATATTTAGTTGGCTGATTAATTAAATTATTTAATTTTTTTGTTAGAAAATAATATACGTTTTTCTAAAAAATTAAATATTAAAAGCAAGACCAAAAGAACTGCTATTGTTAGACCAACAGTCTTATCTGTTTTTATTGGTATATTATGGCCACTTCCGTGAGCCATAATCCAAAATAAAGTGCATAAAATTAACAATATGATTACAGTTATTCTGACAATTCTGATAATCAATTTCATTGTTAAACCGTTCTAAAATTAGTTTAGTTATTTCGTTGCCTTATTGCTTCATACAGAATGATGCCGGTCGATACAGAAACATTTAACGATTCTATTTCGCCGAACATGGGGATCTTTGCCAGGTGATCGGATATGCGAATCAGTTCATTACGGATACCATCCTCTTCTGAGCCCATAATGATAGCAGTTGGCGGTGTATAATCAGGTGTATAGATATCTTCTTTGGTCTTTTCGGTACAACAAACCAGTTGCAGGCCCGATTCCTGTAAGAACTTAATGGTTTGCATAAAATTATCATGCCGGCAAACTGGTATTTTGTACAAGGCTCCTGCTGATGTTTTGATCCCGTCTGCATTGATTTGGGCCGACCCTTTTGCTGGTATTACAATGGCGTGTACGCCCGCGCACTCTGCAGTACGGGCAATGGCGCCCATGTTGCGCACATCGGTGATGCCATCCAGCACAAGGATCAGTGGCACCTCGCCTTTTTCAAATATTTCGGGAATAATGTTCTCTATCTTCTGATAAATGATCGGTGATATTACCGCAATTACCCCCTGGTGGTTTTTTGGGGTGATACGGTTTAACTTTTCGATGGGTACCTGCTGGGCTACAATGCCGTATTCATGTATCAATGCTTTAAGCTCATTCAGCAAGCCGCCACCACCGCCACGTTGAATATATAACGACTCTATCTCCTTACCAGCCCGGATCGCTTCGATCACCGCCCTGATACCAAAAACCATCTGATTATTTTCCCTGCTATCCCTGTTATGATAAGCCATTATATTATTTTATTAAGAGCGTAAAATTAGCCATATTAATTAACTTTGTAGCGATGCGGGATGCTGCTGTTTTTACTATTTATTTTTTTTAGGCAATAAGCAAAATCATTTTACTAACAAAGCTTTGGGAAGGCTGATTTACAGCTAATAATTAAATTTCTTAACAATTTGTTGTTAATTAGTTATTGTCCGTTTATTCAGAAATTATAGTGATTTGGGCGTTCCTGAAATCCCGATAAAAAGATTTAAACCATGGGTACATCCATGATTTTTTAGTATAGTTTTGACATATGATTCTGGAGAACGACAGCCCCTATAACAAGCCGAATACCAACGAAAGACGAAGCCGGATTACCAACCCTACCCCCTACGGCGGAATGGGTAAATTACCTCCCCAGGCGGTAGACCTGGAAGAAGCCGTATTAGGTGCACTAATGCTGGAAAAAGATGCCCTTTCTTCGGTAATTGACATTCTGAAACCGGAGGTATTTTACCGGGACAATCATCAAAAGATATTCAGCGCCATACGGTTCCTGTTTGAGAAAACTTCCCCGGTAGATATTTTGACCGTTACAGCCCAGTTGCGTCAGCAGGGTGAACTGGAAATGATAGGTGGCGCTTATTATATTACAGAATTAACCAATCGTGTTGCTTCGGCAGCCAATATCGAGTTCCACTCGCGCATCATCATTCAAAAGTTTATTCAGCGTGAGCTGATCCGCATATCCACAGAAGTGATCAATAACGCTTATGAGGATACAACCGACGTACTCGACCTGTTAGACAAGGCTGAAAAGAACCTTTTTGAGATCGCTCAAAATAACCTGCGCCGCGACTCCCGCAAAATGGACGACCTGATGCACGAGACATTAAAAGAAATTGAGGCGTTAAAGGATAAAAAAGACGGCCTGACCGGTGTAGCTTCGGGCTTTACTGATTTGGACAGGATGACCTCGGGCTGGCAAAGATCAGATTTGGTAATCATAGCCGCCCGTCCGGCAATGGGTAAAACCGCTTTCGTACTCAGCTGCGCCCGGAATGCTGCGGTTGATTTTAATCGCCCGGTAGTAGTATTCTCGTTGGAAATGTCGTCTGTTCAGCTGGTTAACCGTTTAATATCCGGGGAAACCGAGATCGAGCAGGAAAAGATTCGTAAGGGAACATTAGAGGAATGGGAATGGGCGCAGATCCACTCCAAAATAGGTAAACTGGAACAGGCTCCTCTTATTATTGACGACACCCCGGCATTGAATATCTTCGAGTTCAGGGCCAAATGCCGCCGTTTAAAATCACAGCATGATATCCAACTGATCATCATTGACTATTTGCAACTAATGCAGGGCAAAAGCGGCGATGGCAAAGGTGGTGGCAACCGCGAACAGGAGATCGGCAGTATATCGCGTGCGCTGAAGTCTGTGGCCAAGGAACTTAATGTTCCGGTTATTGCACTGTCGCAATTAAGTCGTGCGGTGGAAAACAGGCCGGGTGCATCCAAACGGCCAATGTTATCGGATTTACGTGAGTCGGGTTCTATTGAGCAGGATGCGGATATGGTATTATTCCTGTACCGCCCTGAATATTACGGTATGACAGAGGACGAAAATGGCAACAATACACAGGGTGTGGGCGAAGTAATTATAGCCAAGCACCGTAATGGCGAAACGGGTACGGTAAGGTTAAAATTTGTTGGCAAATTTGTGAAATTTACCGACCTGGACGATGGTGGCTCATTCCTGCCGCAGGGCACACCGTTCACCGGTTTGGCGCCATCGCAGGATTTTGATAAGCCAAGCAATTTTATTATCCGGCCGTCACGCATGGATGATATTGATGATGATCAGCCGTTTTAACCCCTCCGCCCCTAAAGGGGAACTTTTAATTTCGTTACTTCCCCCTCTAGGGGATCAGGGGGTTAAAATATCAAACCTAATACCACCCCGATCACGATTACTACCGGAGTTTTTACTTTAGTGAAGGAAAGTAAAACGAAAGTGGCGATCATCAGTCCGTAAGCCATCCAATTTAAGCCAAAGGGACGGGTTAATAATATTAAAGCCGTTGCCATGAAGCCTACGGCTACGGCACTTATGCCACTCAGCGAATTACGGATGCGGGTGATCTTTTTCAGGTCTTCCCAAAAAGGGACGATAAACAGGATCAAAATAAGTCCGGGCAGGTTGATACCGATTACGGCTACGATACTGCCGATGATCTGTCCGCCAATACCAAAGCCCTTATTGCCTAATGACATGCTGCCGATAAACGAGGTAAAAGAAAACGTAGGTCCGGGCAATGCCTGCTGCAGCGCGAAGCCGGATAGGAACTCGGAATTTGACAGGTAATGTTTTACTTCCACAAACTCAGTGTACATCAGGGGCACCAGCACTTGCCCCCCGCCAAAGATCAGTATACCGTTACGGTAAAAATTCTCAAATAAACGGATAGGCAAACTAAAGGGTGACGTTTGATTAATGATCGCACCCAAAACAGCAAAAGCCAACAGGATACCTATGAAATAAGCTACCTTATTGGGGTTCACATTGGCAAACAGGCTTACCCGCAGTTCACTTTCCTGCGGCTGGGTTTCCAGTGCCGATGAAATGATACCGCCCAATAATATCAGGATAGGGAAAGCATAAGCATTTTGCAGGATGAGCGTAGCTATCAATGAACCGATAGCCAGCATAGCCGTAACTTTGGTTTTTAAAAATTTTGTTGCAAAAGTATAGGTGGCGTAGGCTACAATGCCTACAGCAATAGGCTGCACAAAACGTAATATCTCGGCAAATTTAGCATGGGTCAAAAACATTTTGTAGCTAATGGCCGCCATGCACATGATAATGGCCGATGGCAATATCCATATCAGGAAAGTGATTATGGCTAAGCGCAATCCCCCTACCTTCCACCCTATACCCACCAATGTTTGGGTTGAGGACGGACCTGGTAATATCTGGCATAACGCATTCAACTCCATCAATTCCTGCTCGGTGATGTACCTGCGTTTCTCGACAAACTCCCGCAGCAGAATAGAGATATGACCCTGCGGACCGCCAAAAGCAGTAAAAGTATAAATGATGGTATCGCGAATAAATAAAAGTTGCCGTCTCTTCATTTAGTTCATTGGTCACTGGTCATTAGTCAATTGTCATTGGTCATTGGTCATTGGTCATTCGTTTCCCGGTTAATTAATCATTAGATGAACAAAAAACACTAATGACAATTGACCAATGACTATTCATCCTCACCCCACCCGATTGCTTCACGGTAAACCGCCTGTAATTCAGAAAATGCATGGTTATCCCGCTTTTGTTTAGCTATATCCATTCCCTTTTCATAAGTGGTTATGGCATCTGGTTTGCGGTTCAAAGCTTCATATAACTTGCCGAGATGATAGTAGGTGCCTACATAATCGGGGTGTTTGATTACCAGGGTTTCGTAGTATTGCAGGGCTTTGTCCGTTTCGTTCAGCCGTAAATATTCTGTTGCTAGGGCATATTGCAGAAACTCATCTTCGGGTTCATTTTTTAAAAATTCCAATAGCTTTTCTAATCGGCTCAACTGCATTTTAAACTCTCTCTTTTTTAACTAAATTTGCGAAACCTTATCCATGAAAACATTTTGATGTGTTCATGAGTAAAATGAATAAAACCATAGCACACATTGTAAAGATCATTGCCCATTAAAAAACAAATAGCCTGATGAAAATACTGGTATGTATAAGTAATGTTCCTGATACAACGACAAAAATAACTTTTACTGATAATAACACCCAATTTAATACAAATGGTGTACAATTTATCCTGAACCCTTATGATGAAATAGCATTATCGCGCGCTATTGAGCTGGCTGAGGGTGGAAAAGGAACGGTAACAGTGATCAATGTGGGCGAGGTAAATACCGAGGCCACTATACGCAAAGCACTGGCTATCGGTGCCGATGATGCAGTACGTATCAACGCAAAACCCCACGACGCCTGGTTTGTTGCTTACCAGGTTGCCCAGTATGCCAGGCAAAATTCGTTCGACCTGATATTGACCGGAAGGGAATCCATAGATTATAACGGATCAAAAGTAGCCGGTATGCTGGGCGAGCTGCTGGATATGCCATCGGTATCTATTATCAAAAAATTGGATGTGGATGGAGCTAAAGGAACGGTAGAGCGCGAAATAGAAGGCGGCAAGGAAGTGTTGAGTATACCCTTCCCATTTGTTGCAGGGACTGCCGAAGGTGTTGCCGAGCCTGAGATACCCAACATGCGCGGCATCATGTCGGCGCGTACCAAACCATTAAATGTAATTGAAGCGGTTGAAGTAAAAACAAACTCAGAAATAATTGGCTATGAAACCCCTGCC
Source organism: Bacteroidota bacterium (assembly GCA_048498695.1). Classification (GTDB taxonomy): domain Bacteria; phylum Bacteroidota; class Bacteroidia; order Sphingobacteriales; family Sphingobacteriaceae; genus Mucilaginibacter. The sequence continues at coordinate 1,312 of JBEHXM010000013.1, read as the reverse complement.
CCGCGCGGACAGGTAAAATTGGTTCCTGCTGATGAAAGCAGCAAGCTGATCGGTCTGTTGCATACCGAGGCACGTGTAATATAATTTTTTACAGATTTTACGATTCAGATAATTATATGTCAGTTTTAATATATACCGAAAATGCCGAAGGCAAATTCAAAAAGTCAATTTTTGAAGCAGTATCTTATGCCAGGGCAATTGCTGATCAAACTGGCACCAGCCTTGTTGCCATTTCTATCGGCGATGTAAGCAGTGACCAGTTGAGCGCTCTTGGAAAGTACGGTGCTGATAAAGTGCTGAATGTCTCCAATGCCCAGTTAAAGAACTTTGTTAACCAGGCTTATGCCTCGGTCATAGCTGCTGCCGCGAAAAAAGAAAGTGCTGACATCGTGGTTTTATCCAATTCCTTTTCCGGTCGTGGACTGGCCCCGAGGATCGGTGTTAAATTGGAAGCCGGCGTAGCTGACGGCGCCGTGGCCTTGCCGGAAATATCAGGCGATAAATTTACTGTTAAAAAAACTGCCTTCTCGGGTAAAGCTTTCGCTACAGTTCAGTTGACTTCAGCTAATAAAGTAATTGCCTTGACGCCTAACTCCTACCAGGTTGTTGAAAAGGCAGCCGCAGGGAAAGTGGAAGACTTTGCTTCAGAAGCTAAAGAATCAGACTTTAAAGCGATGGTGAAGGATATCGTTCGCTCAACGGATAAAGTTTCCTTACCCGATGCCGAGATCGTTGTATCAGGTGGTCGCGGCTTAAAGGGGCCTGAGAACTGGGGAATGATAGAAGAGCTGGCCGACCTGTTAGGCGCTGCCACTGCCTGTTCAAAACCTGTATCGGATGCCGGATGGCGGCCGCACAGCGAGCACGTTGGACAAACCGGTATAGCTGTCAGTCCAAATTTGTATATTGCAATAGGAATTTCGGGTGCTATCCAGCACCTGGCCGGAATAAGTTCATCAAAAGTTATTGTCGCTATAAATAAAGATCCTGAAGCGCCTATTTTTAAGGTTGCTGATTATGGGATAGTGGGCGACGCTTTTGAAGTAGTGCCTCAATTAATAGCCGTGGTTAAAGAATATAAAGCTTCAGCATAAACAGCATCAGTGATGGGTAATAACATGAAAAAAATTAAGCTGGACATAGTGGGTTTGTCATACAGTCAAACCCAATCCGGCGCTTATGCACTGGTTTTAGGCGAAGTGAACGGCCGCCGCAGGTTACCTATCATTATTGGTAGCTTCGAGGCGCAGGCTATTGCTATCGAAATAGAAAAAATGACACATGGTCGTGCTCGCCGGCCTGTTCTTCTTCC